>DATHUZ010000744.1:0-9651 GCA_035461725.1 Anaerolineae bacterium | reverse complement strand
CGGCAAACCCACGCTGCGCAGTACAGGTAAAGACGGATGCACAGGATTTGCAGATGGCTCGTTCCCGCGAGCGCGGCATTCGCAAATCCTGCACATCCGCTGTCATCCTCCGCTAGCCGGCTGCAGCCAATGTGCCGGGCGTCGGTGTCTCTTTCTTCAGGTACGCCTCCATGTACGGTAAAAAGTACGGGATGATCAGCGGCAGCATCTTGGGCATCAGGTTGTCCATGGCCGCCGGCATCAGGTCGGGCATCTGCGCTTCCATGTGCGCCGGCATCGGGATGCGCCGGCCGACGGCGGCGAGCATGTCGGGCATCACCTTGGGCATCATGCCGGGCAGCAGCCGCGGGAAGAGAATGGGCATCACCGGGCGCATCATGGCGATCATCGCGTCGCGCACCGGGGCGGGCGAACCCTGGATCATGCGCATCATCGCCGGGAAGGGGCCGGGCATGGCGGCGATCATCTCGGGCAGCAGCTCGGCCATGAGCTCGGCCATCGCTTCTGGCTTGAGCAGGCGGATCATCGCCTCGAATACGGCCCACATCTCGAGGGCATAGGGTGTCGGATCGGGGTGCTCGATACCGGCACCCTGGCACGCCAGCGCCGCCAGGTCGATGATCGGCAGGTCCCGGCCCGTCTTGTCGGCCGTCACGCGGAGCTGTACCTCGCAGCAGGGGCAGGCAGCGATCAGGGCCTGGGCACCCACGGCGTCGGCCTCGGCCAGGCGCACGTCGCCCACGCGCTCCCCCACGTCGGGATCCGCCACCAGGCTGAGCACCGAGCCGCAGCAGTGCGCCTGCTGGCGGTTGTGCTCCATCTCGACCAGCTCGATGCCCGGGATCGACTGGATCAGCCTGCGCGGCGCCTCATAGATCTGCCCGGCGCGGCCCATGTGGCACGAGTCGTGCCAGGTGACGCGCATGTTCACTTCCTGATCGAGCTTGAATATCCCCGCGTCGATCTGGTCGGCCAGTATCTCGCTGTAGTGTTTGGCCTGGAGATCATAGTCGATGCCCAGTTTGGCCGCCCACTGCGGGTAAAAGGTGTGCCACACCAGCCAGCACGCCGGGCAGGAGGTGACCACCGTCTTTACGCCGCGTGCCTTCATCGCGTCGATGTTGT
This sequence comes from Anaerolineae bacterium, assembly GCA_035461725.1. Taxonomy (GTDB): domain Bacteria; phylum Chloroflexota; class Anaerolineae; order JAAYZQ01; family JAAYZQ01; genus JAFGIA01. The sequence goes on along the minus strand of DATHUZ010000744.1, from coordinate 8,526 downwards.
GGCGCATGATCTCTTCCCACGTGTCCCACAGCCCCGACATCAGCATTGGAATGCCGCAGCATGCCTCGTCGGTGCCGAGGTAGGTGAACTCGATGCCTGATTTGTGCAGCAGGCAGGCCGTCGCCTGGGCGATGTCGTGCTCGACGTACGAAGCGGTGCAGCCGGGAAAGTAGGCGATCTCGGCCCGCTCCGGCAGCTCGCCGAGTACCTCCGGGGGCATCCACTTCGGACGGTCCGCACGGTAGGCAGCCCAGATGTTGTGCTCCTTGCGCATCGACTGCCGCATGATCTCGAACGGCGGAAACGTCATCCGGCCCTCGTCGTGGACCAGGCTGCCGCGCAGCTTGAGCCAGCTCGGCTCGATGGGCAGGTCCTCGCAGCAGCGCACGTGGCACAGCTCGCACGTGGTGCACGCCAGGATCGTGTCGACCATCTTCTGGTCCCAGTCCACCTTGCCTTCCATGTACTGCCGCAAAAAGTACCACTTGCCGCGCGGCGTCTGGCTCTCCCAGCCGCGCCCGTAGTACTGGTCGCACTCGTCGACGCAGTAGCCGCACTGGCTGCACGCGTAGGCGTACCATGCCACGTCGGCCGGGATACCGCGTTTGCCGTTCCCATTGATCCGCTCGCCGATGGGCGATTTAGCGGCGTTCCCAAACAGGCGCACCACAGGCTCAAAGGCGCCGGCGGTGCTCATAAAGGCCGACAGGAGCGGTTTCCCATCCACCACCTTGCCCGGGTTGAGCAGACCACCGGGGTCCACCTGCGCTTTGAATTCGCGCAGGCGTCGCACCCTGCCGGCGCCCAGCACCCGTTCTGCCTCGTTCGTAAAGTAGAGGCCGGTCGCGTAGGCGCGCCCACCATTCTGCTTTGCCACCTTGAGCACGCTCAGGGCCAGGCCAAAGGCAAAGTTAAAGCCAAACTTGCGCTCGTCGTGCAGGATAAAGCCGAGCAGTGTTACCTCGTCGTTGGCGGCGTCGACCATGCCCTCCATGAGCATCGGCAGCGCGATGTGCTGCTCGATCCCCTCCAGTGCCGCAGCCAGTGCCGGCAGGGGCACGACGACCTCGCTCGGCGCGGTGCTCGGGCCGAGGCGCTTGCCGTGCATCAGGTTGAAACGGTTTTCCCACTCGTGGGCCACGATCTCGCCGTCCACGGGCCTCCCGCCCGCGTCGTGGATCAGCCCCGGCAGCCGCGCATCGACTGCCGCGCGGCGCAACTCGGGCGCGGCCAGGATGGCGAGGTAGCCCTTGGGCAGGGTCGGCCTCTGCTCCTCGACCGCGTGGCCATGCTCGATGTGCGGCGGCAGGTTGTTGTGCACGTCGGCCATCGTCGGGTTGATAAAGCTGACCGACCAGAGGGGCAGCTTGAGCTGGCGAAGGCACACCAGCAGGCTGGCCAGGCCGGCGGCGGTGTCAAAGAGCACGCCCCACAGCGCCAGCGGCTCGGCACGCTGTAGCCGGATGGTGACCTGGGTGATGAGCCCCGTGATCCCCTCGGCGTCGCTCACGAGTTCGAGCGCCTCGCCCGAGATCTCGCGTACCTCGCCCCCAGGAAGCACAACCCGGCACGACACGACGTTCTGGCGGAAGGTGCCCCACTCGAACGCGCCAAAGCCGACGCCGCCCTGTGCCAGCCAGCCGGCGACCGTCGACGACGGCGCGCTCGACGGATAGGTGCGCAGCGCCAGCCCCTGCTGATTCAGCGCCTTCTCCAGCTTTTCCCACACCACACCGGGCTCCACCGTGGCGGCCATCGCCTCGGGGTCGATGTCGACGACCTTGTTCATCCACGCGAAATCGACGACGAGCCCGCCCCGCACCGGCACCACGCCGCCATAGCCCGATGTCGACTTGCCGCGGGGCACAACCGGCACGTCGTTCCTGCGGGCAAAGGTCATCAGTTGAACCACTTGCTCTTCGGTTACGGGCTGGACGACGGCGGCGGGCCGGGTGTTGCCGATGAGCGGCTTGACCAGGCTGGGCAGTGAACCCACGTCGTGGCTGTAGAACATCCGCTCCAGCCGGTCGAAGGTGACCCGCTTGCCGGCAATGTCGCGCAGCTCCTGCTGCTGTTGGGTCGATAGCTCTTTCATCTACGTCTTTCCTCCTGTGAAAGGTCGTTTGAGTTACACGTTGGAGATCTCGGCGATGCGCTGCAGGCGGCCGAGCAGACTGAGCCGCTCCTCGCCGATCTCCGAAAAGGTGGCGGCGACGCGGGCAAGCAGGCCGGCAACCTGGTCCTGCCGGCCGTCGTCGAGAATGGGCACGTGTCCCAGCGCGCCTTGCAGCTCGTTCTCACAGAGGCCGGCGGCCGTGGACAGCGCGACGATCCGCCCGCGCCACGTCTCGCCTTCCGGCGGCGCGCTGAGGAACTGGCCCGTGTGCACTGCCGCGACGAGCCGGCCCTGCACGCGGACGGGTGCCGAGAGGATGCTCAACCCTGCGTGGCAGGTGTTGAGGGCCGGTGTGTCGTCGTGTCCTGCGATGGCCCGCCGCCACGAGGCGACGCACCGCTCGCGCCCGGCTTCGGTGGCGAGGATCAGGTCGCAGAAGTCGCACGCGTGAGCCACCGGGGTGAGGGGAGTGCCGTCTGGGGCGGTCGTGACGGTGCCCACGCGGAGCGCGTCAGCAAAGACGCCCTGAATGGCGCGCACACACGCGATGGGCAGCGCGCCGGGCGAGGGATGCGCATCGTCACCCCCGCGCGGCGCTTCGGACACGTCCAGGTCGCCGCGCTGCTCGCGCAGCCAGCGCTCGATCGCCTGTCGCGAAAAGCGCCACTGCCCGCCGACCTTGAAGCCTTGCAGCCGCCCGTCGTTCAGCATGCGATAGACCGTGATCCGGTCCACCTGGAGCAGGTCTTGCAACTGCCTGGTCGTCAGCAAGCTGTCTCTATCTGACATGGCGGAATTGTACTAATAAACTGTGCCATCGTCAAATATATAGGACGCCTTGGCATCAAGTTATAGCCTGTTATAAAAAGTAACAGGTGGCAGGCGCCGGCAGCACGCTCACTTGTTACTCTGTGATTTTATGCTATAATTGCGGGTGCTGTCGATGGAGAGTGTAGAATGAGAGAGCAGGGGCCACCGGACATTGGCACACAGGTGCAGGCGCTGCGTGAGAGAATGGGGCTGTCGATCCGCGGACTGGCAGAGCTATGCGACCTGTCGCCGAACACAATCAGCCTGATCGAGCGGGGCGCTACGTCGCCAAACGTGTCGACGCTTCACCAGTTGGCGACGGCGCTGCGCGTGCCGATCACGGCCTTTTTCGCGGAGCGGCGCGCCGAGGCACAGGTGATCTACTCGCGCCCTGGCGAGCGTGCCTTTTCTGGCGGCCCCGACGCCCTGCTCGAGAGCCTCGGCTCGGGGTTGGAAGCTCAATGCCTGCAGGTGTTCCTCGTTACCCTCGATCCCGGCGCCGGCAGCGGCGGCGAAGAGATCGTGCACGACGGGCACGAGTTGGTCTACTGCCTGGAAGGGTTGGCCGAGTACCTGATCGATGGCCGAGCCTACCGCCTGGAGAGAGGGGAGTCGCTCCTCTTTAACGCGCGGCTGCCACACGGCTGGCGCAACCCGGGCGCGTCCGAGCCGGCCGTGTTCCTCCTTGCGTTCGAATGCCCGAGGGGCGGCGAGCCGGCGGAGGCGCACGTGCCGCGCACTTGAGCCGTCAATCCTGCCTATCCGCTGTTAACCTTCATCGACCCAGACTCTCGCGGTTCAGTGCCATGAGCAGCCGCTCGGCCTCGTCGCGCCCCGGTTCCTCGGGCAGCACCGACTCCATCGACCGCACCCGCCGGTCCGCTTCCTCGGCCCAGCCCACCAGCCGCTCGTATCGCCAGCGGCCCTGCAGCACATCGAGCACCGTTTGGCGCGTGTGGCCTATGAGCTGGGGGTTGTAGTCGCCCTCGCGGAGGATGCGCTCCACCTGGAGCATCAGGCGCACCAAGTGTGCGGCGTGTTTGGTGTCGTATGAGTACCTGCGCTCCAGCTCGGCGCGCTTCGGGTTGCGCTCGCGCAGCCAGGTCTGGTACTGCTTCCAATGCTTGGCCGCCTGCTCGTAGCGGTTGCTCGCGTCGAGGTGGGGAAAGATCTTTTTCTGGCCTCCCCGCTCGTCCGATTCGAGCCGCCCGCCAAACTCCTCCAGCGTGGGCGCATGGTCGGGTGGATGGGTGAGCCACTGGTGGTGGCGCTGCAGGCGTTGTAGCTGGCTGAGGGCATAGCCTGAAAAGGTGTCACGCAGCTTCTGGCTGAGAAAGAGGTGCCGGCGCTCGTACACCCGGCGCCACGCTGGCGTGGACGTCAGCCACGTCTCGGGTGGTGCGCACAGCAGGTCGAGGATGTTGGGGTTTGCTTCAAGGGCCAGAGCAAAGAACTTGGTCAGGCCGTAGATGGTCGTATCCTCTGCCTCGTCGTGCTTCTGGTACTGTTCGAACGACAGCAGGCCGATTAGCGCCCGCGGCGGCATCAGGCACACGCCGCGCAGATCCCAGTCGCTGTCGGGTCGGGCCGTGCCGTACAGCCGGCTACCGGCCCAGATCGTGTGGATGGCGTGCTCGGTGGCCCATGCTTCTATGTCCATCAGCCTGCCTCCTCGTTGTCAGTCCGCACCTGCCATTGTACCATGCCCGGCAGGAAATGGCAACGAGCCTGGAATGCTCACCGCGACCTGTCGTGTCTTTTCTGAACTTGACAAAGGCGGCGGGCGCGTGTATGATCTGTGGCACGCAACCGTGTAGGTCCAACCATCACGCAAGGAGGGTGAGAGTTATGAACATCATTACGCTCAGCCAGAACGAGCCGGTGCCGGTCACTATTTTCCAGATCGAAGGCGCCATCGACGTCCAGTCGGCCGACGAGCTGCTGCAGCAGGCCAAGGTCGCCTTCGACGCGGGCAGCCGCAACCTGCTCCTCGACCTGGATAGGGTCACCTTTCTCAGCAGCTCGGGCCTGCGCGCCATCCACCAGATCTATACCATGCTGCGCGACGAGACCGCTGCGGATGCCGACCCGGCCGTGTTCCAGGGCATCACCGCCGGCACCTACAAGTCGCCACACCTGAAACTCCTCAAGCCCTCGTCCAGCGTCCAGAACGTGCTTAAAATGTCGGGCTTTGACATGTTCCTCGACATCTATCGCGACCAGGCCCAGGCCCTGGCTTCGTTCGGGTAGAGCGTTACACAGAGATGCACAGAGATAGACAGAGATTCACAGAGAGTAAAGAAAGAGTCTCTGTGTATTTCTGTTCACCTCTGTGTATCTCTGTGTAACGTGATTTCTGAAAAGTGAGGGGAATGATGCAGCCACTGGAAGGACTGCGCATACTGGATCTTACCCGTGCCCTGGCGGGGCCGTTCTGCACCATGATGCTGGGCGACCTCGGCGCGGACGTGATCAAGCTGGAGCGGCCCGGCTCCGGCGATGAGAGCCGGGGATGGGGGCCGCCGTTCGTGGGCGAGGCGTACGGCCCCTATCCCGGCGAGTCCGCCTATTTCATCGCTGCCAACCGCAACAAGCGGAGCATTACGGTCGACCTGAAGGCGCCGGAAGGGCGCGAGATCGTGTGCGGGCTGGCGGCGCGGTCGGATGTCCTGGTCGAGAACTTTCGCACCGGCACGCTCGACGAGATGGACCTCGGCTACGACGACCTGCGCGGGGTCAATCCCCGCCTGGTCTATTGCTCGATCAGCGGCTACGGCCGCACGGGTCCCTACGCCGACAGGCCTGGCTACGATTTCGTCATTCAGGCCGAGGGCGGCATGATGGGCATCACCGGCCCGGAAGAGGGGCCACCCTATAGGGTCGGCATCCCGATCGTCGACATAACGGCGGGGATGTTTTCCGCGACGGCCATCCTCGCTGCCCTGCGCGCCCGCGACGTGACAGGTGAGGGGCAGCTCGTCGACCTGTCGCTGCTCGACACGCAGGCGGCACTGCTGACCAACGTGGCCTCCAACTACCTTGTGGGCGGCGAGGGGCCGCGCCGCCTCGGCAACGCCCACCCGAACATCACCCCCTACGAGGCGTTTCGCGCCCGCGACCGCTGGTTCGCGCTAGCCGCCGCGAATCAGAAGCAGTGGGCGATCCTCTGCCAGGCGGTGGGGCAGCCGGCGCTGAAGGACGATCCGCGTTTCGCCGACAACAACGCGCGGGTGGCGAACCGCGCCGCCCTGCGGGCCGCCCTCGACGAGGCGTTCCTGGCGCGCGACGCCACCGCCTGGCTGGAGCTGTTCCAGGCCGCCGGCCTGCCGTGTGGGCCGATCAACAGCGTCCCCGAGGTGTTTGCCCATCCACAGGCCGAGGCGCGCGGCCTCGTCGAGCAAGCCGATCACCCGACGGCAGGCACGCTCCGTTTCCCCGGCTTTCCATACAAGCTGTCGGCCACGCCCGCAGCGGTGCGCCGGCCGCCACCGCGGCTCGGCGAGCACACGGAAGAGGTGCTGGTGGAGGTGTTGGAATATTCGGTCGAGGACGTGGCGACACTGCGAGAGTGTGGAGCCGTGTAGGCTGGCAGGATGGAAGGCTGGAAGGTGGCAAAAGCTGTACGGCTTGGCAGTCTTCCAGCCTCCCAACCTTCCGATCTTCCAATCGCTTTTGTGCCGGGTTGACACCCACTTATGCTTGTGGTATACTGTGCCGGTGCGCACGGGAGGAGGCCCTCCCGCGTTCCTCACACCTGTACCAGGAGAGGCACATAGCTGTACAAGGGCGGTACCACCATAGCCATATCCGGACGGAAAGAGGTCTGCGCTCTCGCAGACTTGCCGAATCTGCCATGGTTCGGGGCGCGGCGTTTGCTCGACAGGTGACAGGCGGAGCCAGCCGCGCCTCACAGAGGGAAGGGTAACGATGCCAGTTACGCGCGCAAACGTGCGATCCGGGGCGTACTATGACTCTGTGGTGCTGATGCAGTTGCAGCGTTCGCTCGCCGCGCTGCCCGGTGTCGTCGACGCCGGCGTGGTGATGGGCACCGAGGCGAACAAGGAGATCCTGGCCCAGAGCGACTTGTTGGTGGTAGAGGCGCGGGCGGCCGGCGCCGACGATCTCGTGATCGTCGTCAAGGCGGACGACCAGGCGGCAGCCGATGCCGCCCTTGAGCAGGTGGACGGGCTGCTGAGCCGGCGGCGCAGCAGTGTCGAGCAAGATTACCTGCCCAAAAGCCTCGACTCGGCCACAGACATGCTGCCCGAGGCGCAGTGGGTGCTCGTGTCGGTGCCGGGGCGCTATGCCGCCGGCGTCGCGCGCCAGGCGCTCGACCTGGGCAGGCACGTATTCCTCTACAGCGACAACGTGTCTGTTGAAGACGAGGTGTCGCTCAAGCGGACGGCCGCGGAAAAAGGGCTGCTCGTGATGGGACCCGACTGTGGGACGGCCATCGTCAACGGCACCGGCCTCGGCTTTGCCAACGAGGTGCGCCCCGGCCCCATCGGTTTGGTCGCCGCCTCGGGCACGGGCCTGCAGCAGGTGAGCAGCCGCATTCACCAGCTCGGAGGCGGGGTCACCCACGCGCTGGGCACGGGCGGCCGTGACCTGTCGGAAGCGGTGGGTGCGATCACGGCGCACCAGGCGCTCGACCTGCTCAGCCGCGACCCCGAGACGAAGGTCATCGTGCTCGTGTCCAAGCCCCCGGCTCAGGCCGTCGCCGGCCGGCTGCTGGCGGCCGCACGGGCGGCGGGCAAGCCGGTGGTGGTCGACCTGATCGGCTACCGGCCTGTGTCCAGGCAGGTGGATAATCTCCACTTTGTCGACACCTTTGACCAGGCGGCCGAGCTGGCCGTGCGCCTGGTGGGTGGGCAGGGCGCGGCGCCTAGCGGCGCGGCAGGCGTTGGGATCCCGCCTTCGCTGCCCCCCTATTTTGCTCCCCCGTTCACGCCGGGCCAGCGCTACCTGCGCGGGCTCTTTTCGGGCGGCACCCTGGCCTACGAGGCGCTGCTCATCCTGCGCGACTATTTCCCGGCGGTGTATTCGAACGTGCCACTGCGCCCCGACCGCCGGCTGGAGAACCCGATGGTCAGCCGCGAGCACACGATCGTGGACCTGGGCGAGGACGTGTTCACGGTCGGGCGGCTCCACCCGATGATGGACAACGACCTCCGCATCCGGCGCCTCAAGCAAGAGGCAGAGGATCCCGGGGTCGCTTTGATTTTGCTCGACGTCGTGCTCGGCTACGGCGCGCACCCCGATCCCGCGTCGGAATTGGCGCCGGCCATTGCCGGGGCGCGAGTGGCGGCGCAGCAGGCCGGCCGCCACCTGGAGGTGATCGCCGTGGTGGTGGGCACCGACGAGGACCCGCAGGACATGGCGGCCCAGGTGGCGCGGCTGGAGGAGGCCGGCGCGGCGGTGTTTACCAGCAACGAGGAGGCGGTGCGTGCCGCCGCGTGGCTGCTGGGCGCTGTTCAGACGGCGACCACCCGAGGTGGAGGAGAATCGCTGGTCGACGTCGAGCCGCCCCCAAAGGGAACCGAGGTGGCGCTCGATGTGCTGAACCAACCGTTGGCGGGGATCAACGTGGGCGTCGAATC
>DATHUZ010000743.1:0-5221 GCA_035461725.1 Anaerolineae bacterium | reverse complement strand
CGTGATGCGTGGCGCATCACGCACCACGCACCAATCCCCATCACTAATTTGACAATAGACGTTCGGGTGAATATAATGTACCTTCGCGGTAGGTATGGACTGCGAAGGATTGTGTGCGCCTGTCATATGAGCCCAAATATTCAAGTCTTACGGTTGACCAACCCTCGGCAGCCGATCGTCCCCCGAACTCGAATAGCAGGCGAGGGAAGAGTGACTCCCTGGTTTCAGGGGTGGGCGCGGAGCTGCGTAGCTCACGTGCCAGATGGGTATGATTTTATTAAGGAGTGAGACGAATGCCCAATCTACCACAGAGAAAGTCATACGCACGTATTTCGGACGTGCTGGCTTTGCCGGATCTGATCGAAGTTCAGATCCAATCGTACGAGTGGTTCCAGGACGAGGGGTTGCGCGAGCTATTTGACGAGATCTCGCCGATTGAGAGTTTCAACGGGAATCTCGAGCTCCACTTCCCGGGCATGAACCACGAGATCAACGAAAAGCTGGGGCTCGGCTATCGCTTCGAAGAGCCCAAATATACGCAGCGCGAGTGCATGGAGCGCGATATCACGTATGCCGTGCCTCTCTATGTGCGCGTCGCCCTGTGGAACAAAGAAAGTGACGAGTGGACGACCCAGGACGTGTTCATGGGCGATTTCCCACTCATGACCGAGAATGGGACGTTTATCATCAACGGCGCCGAGCGAGTTGTCGTCAGCCAGCTCATCCGCTCGCCTGGCGTCTATTTTTCAGTGGTGGAGGACCGGATCAGCGGTCGCGAGCTGGCGATGGCCAAGCTCATTCCGAATCGTGGCGCGTGGCTCGAGTTCGAGACCGCCAAGCGCGACGTACTGTCGGTCAAGGTCGATCGCAAGCGTAAACTCCCGGTCACCATCTTGCTCCGCGCGGTGGGCTATGGCACCGACGAGCAGTTGCTCAACCTGTTCCAGCGCTCCGACATCATGCCAGACCACCCCTACATGCAGGCGACGATCGAGCGCGACCCGACCAAGACCACCGAAGAGGCGCTGATCGAGTTCTACAAAAAGTTGCGCCCGGGCGATCCCCCGACGCTCGACAATGCCACCGGTTTCCTGGAGCAGTTGCTCTTTAGCGCGCGGCGCTACGACCTGGGACGTGTCGGCCGCCACAAGCTGAACAAGCGGCTTGGGCTCGACGTGCCGCTCGAGCGACGCACCCTCACCCCCGAGGACCTGGTGAACGTCATCGAGACGATGATCCAGATCAACAACGGCGTCGAGGGGCCCGACGACATCGACCACCTGGGCAACCGCCGTGTCAAGACGATGGGCGAGCTGATCCAGAACCAGTTGCGCATCGGCCTGCTGCGCATGGAGCGTGTGGTGCGCGAGCGGATGAGCATCCGCGAGCCGGAGCAGATGACGCCCATCTCGCTGATCAACGTCCGGCCCGTCGTCGCCGCCACGCGTGAGTTCTTTGGCGGCAGCCAGCTCTCGCAGTTCATGCAGCAGACGAACCCGCTCGACGAGCTGACCCACAAGCGCCGCCTCAGCGCCCTGGGCCCCGGTGGCCTGCGCCGCGAGCGTGCCGGGTTCGACGTGCGCGACGTGCACCACTCGCACTATGGCCGCATCTGCCCGATCGAGACCCCTGAAGGTCCGAACATCGGCCTGATCGGCTCGATGGGCACCTACGCGCGCATCAACGAGTTCGGCTTTATCGAAACGCCCTACCGCAAGGTGATCCACACCGTGCCCAATCGCAAAGAGCGATTGATCGGCAAGACGGTGCGTGAGCAGATTGCAGACCCCGAAACGGGCGAGGTCATCGTCCAGACCGGCCAGCGCGTCGACGAGGCGATGGCCCAGCAGTTGGAGTCGCTCTTTAGCCAACTGCCCGAGATCGCGATCCGGCCAATGGCCACGGACGAAATCGTCTACCTGTCGGCAGACGAGGAGGACGAGTTCACCATCGCCCAGGCCAACGCCGAGCTGGACGACGAGGGCCAGTTTGTGAACGAGCGCGTCTCCGTCCGGCGCCGGCAGGAATTCATGGAAGAGTCGGTCGCCAGGGTTGAATATATGGACGTGTCGCCCAAGCAGGTCGTGGGCGTCACGGCGGCTCTGATCCCGTTCCTGGAGCACGACGACGCGAACCGCGCCCTGATGGGCTCGAACATGCAGCGCCAGGCCGTGCCCCTCATCATCCCCGACGCACCGCTGGTCGGCACCGGCATCGAAGCGCAGGTCGCCATCGACTCGGGCCAGATCGTCCAGGCCGAAGAGGAAGGCGAGGTGGTGAGCATCACGGGCGACGCGATCGTGGTGCAGAACGGAGACGGGCGGCGCACCTACAAGCTGCGCCGATTCCAACGCTCGAACCAGAGCACGTGCCTCGACCAGCGCCCAATCGTCCACAAGGGACAGCACGTCCTAAAAGGTGACGTGCTTGCCGACTCGTCTTCGACAGAGCTCGGTGAGCTGGCGCTCGGCCAGAACGTGCTGGTCGCGTTCATGAGCTGGGAGGGCGGCAACTATGAGGACGCCGTCCTGATCAGCGAGCAGGTGGTGCGCGACGACAAGTTCACGTCGATCCACATCGAAAAGCACGAAGTGGAGGCGCGCGACACCAAGCTCGGACCGGAAGAGATCACGCGCGACATCCCGAATGTGGGCGAGGATGCGCTGAAGGACCTGGACGAAACCGGCATCATCCGCATCGGTGCCGAGGTAGGACCTGGCGACATCCTGGTCGGCAAGATCACGCCCAAGGGCGAGACCGAGCTGACGCCGGAGGAAAAACTACTGCGTGCCATCTTTGGCGAGAAGGCGCGCGAGGTGAAGGACTCGAGCCTGCGCCTGCCCCACGGTGAGCACGGGATCGTGGTCGACATCAAAGAGTTTTCGCGCGACGAGCACCGCGACATGCCCGCCGGCGTGGAGCGCACGGTGCGCGTGATGGTTGCACAGCGCCGCAAGGTCACCGAGGGTGACAAGATGGCAGGGCGCCACGGCAACAAGGGCGTCATCAGCCAGGTGGTGCCGGTAGCAGACATGCCCTTCCTGGCCGACGGAACGCCCGTCGAGCTGATTCTGAACCCACTCGGCGTGCCGGCCCGTATGAACATCGGCCAGGTGCTCGAGACGCACCTCGGCTGGGCTGCCAACCGCCTCGGCTTTCGTGCCACGTCGCCCGTGTTCGACGGCGCTGACGAGGAAGAGATCGAGGCCGAGCTGTCACGCGCGTGGCTGATGGACCGGGCATGGAGCGTATTCGTCGAGCGCGCCTGGAAATGGGCGGAAGAGGTCGAGATCGATCCGGAAGACGTAACCGAGTTCGAAGTGCTCGGCTTCTACCTCCTCGAGTGGGTCGGCGGCGGCGCCTACAACGACGAGCTGCTGGCACGTGACAGGGAGTATGCACGCCAGGTCGTGCTGACCGAATGGCTCCGCGAGCGTGGGTACGAGCCGGAGGCTCTCATCTCGTTCGACTTTGAGCCGGTGCCCCTGCCGGTGCGCCGGGCTCGCCGCGAGCGGGCGCGCGTCACCTGCCTGCGCGAGTGGATGCACTTCGTGGCCGAGCGGCTGGAGCACCTGGACGCCAAGTGGCCCGAGGGTGTGGCCCGGGAGCCCGAGTCGGAGCAGGAGCTGACGCTGGCGGCCATCCAGCTCGCACGCCGCACCGGCTTTCCGATGCCGACGACGGGCAAGATGCTGCTCTACGACGGCAAGACGGGCGAGCCCTTTGACCAGTCGGTGACCGTCGGCATCCTCCAGATGATGAAGCTGGCTCACCTGGTCGAGGACAAGGTGCACGCGCGGTCGACGGGCCCCTACTCGCTAGTGACACAGCAGCCCCTCGGCGGCAAGGCCCAGTTCGGTGGGCAGCGCTTTGGCGAGATGGAGGTGTGGGCCCTCGAAGCGTACGGTGCGGCACACACCCTGCAAGAGATGCTGACCGTCAAGTCAGACGACGTGCAGGGCCGCACCAAGACGTACGAGGCCATCGTCAAGGGCGAGCAGATCGTCGAGCCCGGCGTGCCCGAGTCGTTCCGCGTCCTGGTCAAAGAGCTGCAGTCACTGGCACTGTCTGTCGAGGTGCTCGACGAAGAATCCGAGTCGCTCCACTTTGGCAAGGACGAGGACGAGGAAAAACTGCCCGACCTCGGCATGGGCCTCGACATCGGCAACCTGTAAGCGCGCAGTTGGCACGGTCACAGACCGGCCAGGTCGAATAAAATAGAAGGGGGTGGCATTCTGCCACCCCCTTTTCATTTGCGGTCCGAAGCCCCCGGCTCACGCCGGGGGTATACGGTCACGGGTAACCTAATCCAATGGGATGGTGGCGATTACCGCGTGCGTCGCCCCATCGATCACCGTGACATCGCGGCTGCCAGCGTTGCCCACGTACACCCGGTTGCGCACCACGTCGACGGCAATGCCCTGTGGCACGTCGCCCACCGCTATGTCGCGCAGCCATCGGATCTGGGCCGGCGTGGCCGCATCCTGCAGCACGCTCACCGTGTTGCTGCTCGCGTTCGTGACGTACACCAGGCCGGTGTCTGGGTTGACGGCGATTCCCTCTTCCGCCCCCAGCCCAACGCTCACCTCCTTGATCCAGCCTGCGTTGGTCCGATCGATGAGCGATACCTGCTGCCCCTCGTACCAGAGGCGGGCCGCCCGGGTCCATTCGATGCTGTAGGGCGCAAGCACGACCACCTTGTTATCGTAGGGCGCCGTGACAAACAGGTGCTGAGTGGTTGGGTTAAAAGCCACCACGAAGGGCACGCGCGCCGGATCGAGCTTGACTATCTGTGGGTCCGCCGTGGGCCGGTCGGCATCCTGGATGGCGATCAGGCCGGCGTCGCGAGCGGCGACAAAGAGGTTGTTTGCCTCCGGGTCGACGTCGATGCCATAGCGCCCCTGGGTTCCGTTAAAGCGCTCGTACCAGTAGAGTCTCTGATCCGTCTGGCTGTCGATGGCAGCCACGCCGTTGTCCGTCTCCAGGTGATTGGCCGCGTACACACGCGCCTCCGCCGGATCCGCCACCACGCGGCACGCCTGCGCCCCGACGTAAATGTCGGGTGCCGCACGCTCACGATCTGCCAGCCACAGCGGCGTCACCGACCAGGAGTGAAGATTGGCGACATAGATTTTTTGGGTCGTCGTCACTACCGCCAGTCCCACCGGGTGATCGCCGACGGCGGCGGTGTCGATCACGGTTTCGCTTGCCGGATAGACCA
>DATHUZ010000742.1:0-3744 GCA_035461725.1 Anaerolineae bacterium | reverse complement strand
CAGGGGTCGGAGTGGGCACCACGACGGTGGGCAGATCTTCTAGCGAGGGATAGTCGACACCACCCTGTGCCAGGTACTCGTCGATGTAGCCTTCCAGCATGCCCGGAATGCCTGTCACAGGATCGGCACCAATGATCACCTTTTCGCCGATGACCAGGGTGGGGACGAACCCCTGCTCACTTTCGGGCACACCGAGCTTTTGCTCCAGCGCGAGCATGGTGAGGTATGCTTCCTGGTTGTTATAGATGTCGATGTACTCGTACTCGACCTGGTCGCCATACTTTTCGTACACTGTCGGGAGATAGTTATCCATGATCTCGTGACAGTGTGGGCAGGTCTGGCTGTAAAATAGGTAAAAACGAACGACCGATTCGCTTTCCTGAGCGGACACGGTGGTTACCGCTGCAAGCGGGCCTGCCAGCAGGGCTGTTAGCAGTATCAGCAACGACAATATCACCCAGCCTCTTTTCATATCGTCCACAACCTCTCTGTCCTGTCGCGATTTCGCGGGAGCCGTGCCACGCGGCCGGGCCGCAAGGCGCCAGGCTGGCTAACCGGCAGGATTATAGCACAACCCGGCGGGTTTTGCCAGTGGTAGAGGTACCGTCGACTTTTCGGCAGCGTGAACGGGCTGCGGGGAGCGGGTATCAGGGGCCGGGCAGTAGTCGAGGTGCCAGGTACTCTTTGGTACTTTGCCGGGTGTGGTCGAGATGGGAACGTCAGGGCGATAGGCCCGAGACGGGTGGGATGCACCGCGGAGTTTTTTCGGTGGTTGTGAGATATGGTATAATGGTGCAATAGCCAGAGTAGAAGGATGATCCGATGGGCGAGGGCGAAATCGATAGATTGCTTCAGGCGGGCATTGCCGCCGCACGCGCCGGCAGGAAAGAGGAGGCGCGCGATCTCTTGATGGAGGTGATCGCCCGTGACGACCAGGTCGAGGCAGCATGGCTGTGGCTGAGCGGTGTCGTGGACGATCTGGCCGGGCGGCAGATCTGCCTGGAGAACGTCTTGACACTCGATCCCGACAATGACCGGGCCCGGGCCGGCCTGCAGTGGCTCGCCGACCGGCAGGCGACGCGCAGCACGCACCGGGCGCCCGCGCCAGAGGCCGGGCCCCGCACGATCTTGCACACCCCGCCCGCGGCACCGGCCGCACCCGAACCGGCCCAACCGCCGCCTTCACCCGCCGTCCAGATCAACCCCTTTGGCTGCCCCTATTGCGGCGGGCCGGCGCGCAGTGACGAGCCGCGCTGCGCATCGTGCGGCCGCCTAACGGGCATCCGGCAGCGGAAAAAGCAGAGCGGCCTGTCGATCGGCTGGCTCGTCGCGCTGTTTCTGCTCCTCGCTGCCACGGCGTGGATCGAGGGCGCGCTTGCATCGCGGCTGGTGCGCGAGGAACCGCTGCCTGCGATTGTGGGCGACACGTGGATTCAACTGCTGGTCGGCAGGGTACTGATCGAGCCGGCCGATGCGTCACAGGCGACGGACGGTGCGGTGGTGGAGAGTGGGGACGCTGTGGCGCTGGCGAACTATGCACTCGCCGGGTTGTGTGGTGTGGTTGCCTTGGGCCTTGCCTTGCGCAGCAGGGTCGCCTACTTTGCGGCGCTCATCCTGTGCGGACTGTTGATCGTCGCCGCGGTCGGCGGCATCGTCGCCGGCCTGAGCGGCTGGGTGCCCACGCTGGTGCGGATCGGTGGCATCGCGTTCAGTGTGTACTGGCTGGTGGAGAGCTCGCCGGCATTTGAGTGGGAAGTGCGCCACTACGATGCCGACCTGGACGCCGATCTGCGCACCGACCTCGACTATTACAACCGCGGCCTGCGTTACCGTGACATGGGAATGTGGGCCAAGGCGGCGGTGCACTGGAAGGTGGCGGGGCAGCTCGCCCCGAGCAAGACGGCGTACCACGTTGCCCTGGCAAATGCTTACGCCCAAATGGGTGAACGCGAGGCGGCACTTGCCGTGGCCGAGCGGGCCATGGCACATGAGCCGGACGATGCGGGGCTGCAGGCGTTTCGCGACTCGTTAACCCTTTAGAGTTTTCAACCCTCAAGGTCTGCTGTCACGAGGATGTGGCCTTACCAGCCGCTGGCTTCAAACACCGTGCGCAGGATGGCATCGCGCCGGGCAGTTGGCGCGACGTAGGGCTGGCAGTCGATGCCCATGGTGGTCGGGATGAGCTGTGCAGCGAGCAGCCGGCCATCGTGGAGGGTAAGGCGGACGACCAGGCTCTGGCAGGTGGGCTCGGACCAGGTCTGGTCGAAAAAGAGGTTACCCAGGCCGTAAAAGATCGGCTTGCCGCGGTAGAATTCGATCGCCTGGGGCTGGTGGGCCTGCGTGCCGATCACCACGTCGGCGCCAGCGTCGGCGACGGAGCGAAAATCGACCACCTGCCGCGGCAGAGGCATGGTGTCGTACGTCTCGGTGTATTGCATGGTCACGATCAGCAAGCCGGCATGGGGCCTCGCGAGCGCGACGTCGTGCGCGACAGCGTCGAGCGAAAAGCGCGCCGCGCCCGGGGCAGAGACGCCGGCCCAGGCATAGTGTGGGCCGAAGGCGTTGTAGCCCAGGAATCCTGCGCGGTTCCCATTGTGCTCGACTATCAATGGGCGGTGCGCGGCTGCCTGATCCTCGCCACCGCCAAAGACGTGCATGCCGGCCTCCTGGTAGAGGTCGAGCGAGGCACGGGCGGGAGCGGCTCCCAGGTCCAGGTTGTGGTTCCCCGTCAGCTCGACGACGTCAACCCCGGCAAGACGGAGCGCGTCGAGGTACTCGGGACGCGCGCAAAAGGCGGTAGTCTCGGGATCCGCTTCGCAGCCCGGCACGAACGACACTTCGTTACTGACGTGAGTGACGTCGGCAGAGGCGAGCAGATCGGCCCCGCCGCGCGCAGGCCAGGCCGGTTCGCCGCGGGACTCGATTTGCACGGCCACACCGCGCGTGAGCGCCGTCACCCCCGTGACGATCAACTCGGTCAAACGTCCGGGGTGGCGGTTCGTCGATACCCCTGCTTCCACCAGGCTGGCGGCAAGGGAATCGACATCCGGCCGCGGGCCGGCGGCCCACAGTCGCGCCACCAGGGAATAGCCGGCCAGATCGAGATCGGGATCGAGTGCCGACACACCGTCTACCGCCAGCGGCGATAGCCGTGGATCGAGATGGTGAAAAGCGACGATGGCCGTGTCGCCATATCCGCCGTTCTCGTTTCGCGCCCATACACGGTCCACGATCTCGCCGGATGCAACGACCGATACCAACGCTTCGCTCCCGCGTTGTCCCCACAGGCCATCGAGGATTGCCGCGACATCGGCTGTGACGACGAGGCGTGCAGTCTCTGACTCTGCGCCGGCCGGTCCCAGCCACATGTCATGCAGATCCTGATCCTGCACATCGCGACGCAGCGAGGGGAATGCGGCAGCCGGCACCAACACCCACTCGCCAACGAGCCGTGCGCCCGGGCTCTTGCGCCAGGCCAGGTGCAGATCTGGCTCTCCTCTGCCACTGTAGGCGACATAGGAGTATGCCGCCGCCCAGCGGTCGATGACGGTGCGCATGCCGGCAGGAAGCTCGGGCGGGAGGGCGATGGTGGCAGGTGGAGCAGCCACCGGCGTGAGCGCGCCCGGCGCTATCACGGGCACGGGCGCGAACAGCCAGCGCAGTACCAGCGCGGCCCCCGCCAGCTCGAACAAGATCAGGCCCACAAGCCAGGCGTGGCGGCGATGCAGCATCATACACCCCATT
>DATHUZ010000741.1:0-2970 GCA_035461725.1 Anaerolineae bacterium | reverse complement strand
GCCTGTCGGCGAACTCGGGCGGCAGCACGTCCTCCGTCAGCCGCGTCGTCGCCAGCGGCGCCACCGTGTTCACCTTGATCCCGTACTTGGCCCCCTCCAGCTTGAGCGTGTTCATCAGCCCCACCAGCCCCATCTTGGCCGCGCTGTAGTTGCTCTGCCCAAAGTTCCCGAACAGCCCAGCCGCCGACGTCGTCATCACGATCCGCCCATACCCCTGCTCGCGCATCGCGCCGAACGCCGCCCGCGTCACGTGGTACGCCCCCTGCAGGTGCACCTCCAGCACCCCATCCCACAGGTCGGGCGTCATCTTCAGGAACGACTTGTCGCGCAGGATGCCGGCGTTGTTGATCAGGATGTCCACGCGCCCGTACGTGTCGAGCGCCGTCTGCACGATCCGCTCGCCCCCCTCGACCGTCGTCACCGAGTCATAACTCGCCACCGCCCGAGGGGTACTCGGGTCCGCCTGCCCGCCGGCGTCGACGATCTCTTGCACCACGGCGTCGGCGGCGCGGGTGGATTGGCCGGTGCCGTCACGGGTGCCGCCCAGGTCGTTGACGACCACGCGGGCTCCGCGCCGGGCCAGCTCAAGCGCATAGACGCTGCCCAGTCCACGCCCCGCCCCGGTCACCACCGCTACCTGCCCATCGAAACGGATGCCGGTCTCCTTCTCCGCCGCCGCCATCTTGGCCGTCTCGCCGGCGGCTTCCGCCTGGACCGCGACCGGAACGGCTTTCCAAAAGTAGCCGGTAAAGCCACGCTCAGGGTCGACGTGGTGCCGGCGAAAAGACATGCGCACGGGCATGCCGACCTGGACGTCGGACAGCGTGCAATCGGTAAAATCGGCGAGCAGCCGCCCGCCCCCCTGGAACTGGACCTGGCCATAGATCGCCGGTGGGTCGACAGACACGGCGAGCATGTCGCCGGTAAAGCTCTTGACGGTGGCAGGCACGCCGGCGAATTCATACTCCTCCTGGCTGTGCAGCGCGCCGCAGCCGGGGTTGACGCAGATCTCCATGCGTGGGTACTGGGGTGTGCCACATACGGTGCACCGGCCACCCACCAGCCCGAGCAGCATCTTGCGCTTGCGCCACAGCGTGGTGAGCGAGGTCTGGTTGGGGGCTTCGGCGCGGATGCCCTCTTCGGTCTCGACCAGGTCCCGGAATTTGAGGAATTTCATATAGTTGTCGGTGGTCTCTTTGTTTTCCAGGGAACCCTTGATGCCGGTTCTCGGTACCAGAGATTCGATATTGGGGGTGACCTCGAAGCAGAGGGCGTCGCAGCCCTGCCCGAAGCCGGCAATGACGATTGTGTCTCCCGGCTGTGCCTCTTCCAGGGCGCTGATGAGCATCACCAGGGGATGGGCCGTGCCCGTCTCGCCACACACCTCGTGCAGGTTGTCTGCCACCTGCTCGGGCCTGGCACCGAGCTTGCGGGCGATATCACCGTGCTCACGCTTGATAAAGCAGGGATAGATCAAGCGATCCACGTCGCCGATCGCCAGGCCGAGCTTGCCAAGGAGGCCGTTGATCGCCTCGGGGATGATGCGCGCATACCCTTCGTCGCGCACCCAGCGCTCTTCCCAGGTGTAATTAAAGCGCTGGCCCGCGCCGCGGTAGTGGCTCACGAAATCGTAGGTGACCGAGTGGGCGCCCTTGAACTCGGCGATCACGGCGCCGCCGCGCTGCCCATCGCCGACGAGGAGCGAGGCGGCGCCGTCGCCATACCACATCTCGTAGAACGACCCGGCCCTGGTCTCGCGCCTGTCGGCCGCGGTGACCAGCACCTGCTGTCCCCCCTGTGCCGCGTCGAGGGCGGCGACGAGGGCCGTGGACCCGGCCTTGGCGGTCGACGCGAAATCGGCGGCGCGAATGTCGTCGCGCAGGTTGAGCGCCGCCGCCACAATGCCCGCGTTGAGCCGGTCGGCAAAGGGCAGGGTGGTGGACGCCAGGTAGAGCGCGTCGACACGCTGCTTGTCGACGCTCGACAAGCAATCCTGCGCCGCCGCCACCGCCATCGTCAGGCTGTCCTCGTCCCAGTTACACATCGAGCGCTCGCCCTGCGCCACCATGACCACCGCCGGCACCAGCCAGCCGATCTGCTGGTAGATGCTCATCCGGTTCAGCCGCAGCCGCGGGATGTATCCGCCGTATGAGATGATGCCTGTCATGTGTCCTCCGTTTAGAACTTGAACAGCTTTTCGACGAGCTGCGATTTCATCAGGTCGCCTTCTATCTTGAGCTTGCCGCTGGTGTAGGCCTGCATCGCGGGCAGTTGGCCGCCGACGTACTTGAGAAAGTCGTCGTCCGACATCTTGAGCGTGGTGGTCGGCCTGGCGTGCAGACCGCTGGCGACGGTGAGCGCGCCACTGTCGACGGCCGCGTGCCAGTCGCCGCCGCAGGGGCCGGAGATGCTGAACTGCAGCACCACACTCACACCGGCCGCCGCGTCCGCCTGGAAGGCGGCGGGCAGGCGGTCGAACACGTCCTGAACGGCGTTGGCTGCCGCGCCGGGCGCGGGGACAGCAGGTGTGTCCTCCCGCTCCCCGCTCTCCGCTCCCTGCTCGCCCGCCGCCTGCCTTTTCGTCAGCATGTCCATCAGCGCCATGTTGGCATCGTCGTAGGTACTGGTGCCCTTCAGGGAAATAATCTGCTGCCAGTGGGCGGCGATGGCCTCGGGTGTCGGCAGTTCGTCGCCCTCACCGAGTGAGGCCTCGTCGAGCCACACACCATGGCCGCTCACGACCGCGACCCGGCGATAGTGGCCCATGCCGGCGTTGTATATGCCGCCGCTGCCAGGGCACAGCTCGGAGCAGAGGTAGAGGACAAGGGGGGCCACGTACTCGGGCTTGAGCCTGTCGGCGAACTCGGGCGGCAGCACGTCCTCCGTCAGCCGCGTCGTCGCCAGCGGCGCCACCGTGTTCACCTTGATCCCGTACTTGGCCCCCTCCAGCTTGAGCGTGTTCATCAGCCC
>DATHUZ010000740.1:0-1692 GCA_035461725.1 Anaerolineae bacterium | reverse complement strand
GATCCTGCCCCTTTTTGCCGGCATCTACCGCCAGGGAGCGGGATTGGGACCTGCAATTACCTTTCTGTTTGTAGGACCGGCGATCAACATCCTGGCCGTCAGCTATACAGGTGTGGCGATCGGTCTCGACATCGCCGTAGCGCGCATCATCCTGTCGGCCGTGTTCGGCATCGGCATCGGTCTGATCATGGCTTTCATCTACCGCCGCGACGACCGGTCACACAACGACGCGACGGCGGGCGCCTTTGGCAGCGGCGCCAGCATCGGGCGCGGCCCGTTGGTCTTTTTGCTCTTGCTGCTCGCCAGCCTGATCGTCGGCACGCTGGCGGTCGACCTGTTTACGACCAGTTATGCCCAGCTCACACTGCCGCTTGGCGACACGGCGCAGTGGCAGGCGGCGCTCGACCGGCTGGTGCCGTACGACGCCAGCCAGGGGCAGGAGGGGGTGTCGGTGCAGGGCGCACTCCTCATCGGCCTGCTGGCCCTGATCGGGGTGACCGCCTGGAAGGGGCTGAATACCATCGACGAGGGGTTCAATCGCTGGTCGTGGGTGGCACTGGGGCTCATTGCCCTGACGCTGCTGGTGGCTGCCTTGCGCTTTACACCCGCCACGGACGGGCTTGTGGTCGGCATCACCGGCCGCTTTATCGGCGAGCTGCTGGTGCTCGGAGCCGTGGGCGTGGTGGCGTGGAAATGGCTCGACGCGTACGAGGTGCAGGAGTGGCTGTGGGAAGTGTGGCGCTTTGTGAAGCAGATCTTTCCCCTGCTCATCGTCGGCGTCTTTGCCGCCGGCATGGTGCGGGTGCTGATCCCGCGCTCGCTGATCGAGGCGATTGCCGGCCAGAACACGCTGCTGGCAAACCTGGTCGGCGTCGTATTTGGCGTGTTCATGTACTTTCCGACGCTGGTCGAGGTACCGATTGCGAACATGTTCCTTGGCCTGGGCATGCACCGCGGCCCGCTGCTGGCCTACCTGATGGCCGACCCGGAGCTGAGCATTCAGAGCATCCTGATCACGGCCAAGGTGATCGGCAACAAAAAGACGTGGGTGTACGTTGGCCTGGTGACGGTGTTCAGCACGCTCGCCGGCCTGATCTATGGCGCCTGGGTGGATGGCGCCAACCTGTGGCTCATCCTGGGTTACCTGGCGGCCATCATCGCCGTGTTGGCCGGCGGACTGTGGCTCGTCGGCCGGCTTGACCGCAAAGCCGAAGTGACTGCCGAGACCGGCGCGTAAATGCACAACTGCGACAAATAAATCTGAGGAGGATGGTACAATGGAAGTCAAGATCCTGGGCACAGGCTGCCCCAACTGCAAGCGGCTGGAAAAGGTCACGCGCGATGCGCTGGCCGAGATGGGTGTCGACGCCGACGTCAGCAAGGTGACCGACATGGTCGACATCCTGTCATACAACATCCCGGCGACGCCCGGGCTGGTGATCGATGGGCAAGTAGTTTCGTATGGGCGGATTCCGCCCAAGGCGGAGCTCACGACCATGATCACGACGGCGCTGTCAAAAGTCGAGTAGGCTCACAGGAGAGAGGAGGTGAGGCATGCTTCAAATCAAGGTGTTTGGCACCACGCCGCCATGTGCGAACTGCAAGCGGGCTGAGCGCGAGGCGCTCAAAGCGGCGGAGAATTTCCCGGGGCAGGTCGAGGTGGTGCACCTCGACGCCCTCGGGCCAGAGGCC
>DATHUZ010000739.1:0-4021 GCA_035461725.1 Anaerolineae bacterium | reverse complement strand
CCACGTCGCTCGCTGTGGAGCTGGCCGATGCGCTCAACTGTACACTGCTCGGCTATCTGCGTGGTAAGGCGTTGAACGTCTACACGCACGGCTGGCGGATTGAAGAGGAAAAGAAAGAAGAGTAATTTGCTCGAAGAGGAGGAGAAGATGAGTGTAGAAGAGATTTTGAAGGAAGCGATCCAGGGAGAGGTCGAGTCGTACGAGCTCTATCGCGACGCGGTCGAGATGGTGGATGCCGATCACATCAAAGGACTATTGCGCGAGCTGGCCCAGGAAGAGCTGGGGCACAAGCTCGCGTTGGAAAAGATGCTGGCGTCACCTGCAGGGATCCGCGCTTCTGTGGCGAAGCTGCAGGCGGCCAAGATCGAGGATTACAAGATCGCCGATCATCTCGTCGCACAGCCGTTAGGTCCCGGTGCTACCTTTCAGGACGTGTGCATCTGGGCGGCGAAAAAGGAACAGCAGTCGTACGAGCTCTACCGGGGGCTGGCTGAGCAGAACAGCGGAGAAACCCGCGTATTGCTCGATGCGATGGCCAAAGACGAACTGCGACACAAGAACCTCGTGGAGGGCTGGTACGAAGAGGTAGTGTACCAGGAGTTTTAGAAGCAGCAAGCAGCAAGCAGCAAGAGGCAAGCAGCAACTAGGAGGTGCCTGTGCGCCGAGGAGGCGGGCAAGCACCTCTTCTTTTATTCTCTGTGTATCTCTGTTTGTCTCTGTGTGTCTGGCTGTGTGACTCTTTCTAGTTCCAGCGGTGGGCGGCGAGGACGCGGGCGATGACGTCGTCGACGGGGCGCTCGGCACGGGGCGAAGGGCCGAGGGGGTCGACGAGGTCCCACGATGGCCCGTCGAGCAGCACGCCAAAGGTGTTGAGCACGCCATAGCTGAGGGCATCGAGGTGGTAGCCGCCCTCGAGAGTGAACACCAGCCGCCCGTCACACAGCTCTTCGGCGAGGCCCTTTAGCGCACGCGCAATCGCCGTGTAGCCGCCGATGGAGAGGAGCAGATAGGCGAGGGGGTCGTCCCAGTGGGCATCGTAGCCGGCGGAGACGAGGATGATCTGCGGCTGGAAACGCCACGCCGCGGGTGAGACGACCTCGCCCAGGATGCGGCGGAATCCGTCGTCGCCCACACCGCCCGGTACAGGCACATTGACGATGCTTCCCTCGCCGGCGCCGCTGCCTGTTTCGCTCCAGTGGCCCGTGCCGGGATAGTGCGGGTATTGGTGCGTGGAGATCAGCATGACGGCCGGGTCCGCCTCGAACTCGTCCTGTGTGCCGTTGCCGTGATGCACGTCGAAATCGACGATGAGCACACGGTCGACGCCACGCTCGGCAAGCGCATAGCGTGCAGCAACGGCGATGTTGTTAAAGAGGCAAAAGCCCATGCCCCGATTGCTCAGGGCGTGATGGCCTGGCGGGCGAACGAGGGCAAAGGCATTGTCGACCTCCCCATCGAGCACGGCGCGCGTGGCCTCGACGAGGCCGCCAGCGGCCACCAGGGCGGCATCGTACGAGGCGGCGCGCACGTAGGTATCCATGTCGAGGTGCCCGCCACCCTGTGCCGCGACGCGCTCCACCTGCTCGATGTAACGCGCGGTGTGCACCCGCTCCAGGCGCTCGCGCGACACCGGCTCGGCGTCGATGGCGGTCAGGCGAGGCAGGAGGGCACGCTCCTCGAGGACGCGCAGGATGCTTTTCAGGCGCTGTTGGTTTTCGGGGTGCCCGCGCAGATCGTGCTCCAGGTAGATGGGATCGTATACATAGCCCGTAGCCATCGTTCCACTCCTTTCAGCGGGTAATGAACTGCACGCTCTTTCTATTATACCACAGATCGCCCCCGAGCCGTATCTTTTTTCTCTTGTGCATCGGTAAAGAGAGTGAATAGCTGCACCGGCAAGGCGGCATGACTTTGCTACCCTTTCTCCATTGCACCAACGCGCCAGTCACTTGCGTTGCGAGCACACGTACCGAGCGAGGTGTCCATGTCCATGTTCCTCAGAAAAGAGCTGGCATCCAGTGTTGTCAACGGGCTGCAGCGGCCGGACCTGCCAACGGCGCCACTCCAATCGATCGAGGCCCTCTGCTCTGCCACCGTTGCGCTGGCTCAGGCGTCCGAAGTGGATGCAATCCCCCCCATCCTGCTCGACTACCTGGCCCACCTGGTGCCGTACGATGCAGCACACGTCTGCCTGGTGGGACCGGGATGGCAACTGAAACTGCACAGCACGCGTGGCTGGAAGCCCCGGTCAAATGGCGCGTCGTGTCGCGGTTGCCTGGCAGCGGCCAGTATGGAGCCAGGGCCGGATCACTTTTTCGTTGGCTGGACGACAGTGCTGATGGCCGACAGGCGCAGCCACCCCGGGTCGAAGCCGTGCGCTGGCCTGGAGCACGCGAAAAGCTACATGATTGTGCCTCTGGTCACGGGGGGCCAGACCCTCGGTCTGTGCCAGGTCGGCAAGCAGGAAGCAGGCTTCTATACGCGGGAGCACGTGCGATGGGCGGAGGCGGTTGTTAGCCAGGCGGCAACGGCCTTGCGCAACGCGCGACTGTTCAAGCAGGCGAGGCACGAGCGAGAAGAGCTGCAGTTGCTGTCGCGGCACTTGGTGGACGCACAGGAAGAAGAACGGAGGCGGATCGCGCGGGATCTGCACGACGAGGCAAGCCAGCTTCTGACCTCGCTCAACATGCAGCTTGCTCTACTCGAGAAAAGCGCAGATGATCCAGATGCGGTGCGTGAGGAGGTGTCGCGCCTGTCCGCCCTTGTGGTGAAGGTAATGGAGAGCGTCCACCGCCTGGCCGTTGGGCTGCGTCCGCCCTGCCTCGATAGTGTGGGGCTGGTCGCCGCTCTGACTCAGTACTGCACCGACCTGGTCGAGGAGCAAGGCTTGCAGATCGAATTTGAGCCGGACGAGAGCCTGGGGCGCCTGCCGGCTGTGGTCGAGACCGCCATCTACCGGATCGTGCAGGAAGCGCTGCTCAACGTTACGCGCCACGCCCGGGCCACGGGTGCGCGCGTGGTGCTGGAGAAGCGGGCCAACAGGCTGATCGTGATGGTGGAGGACGACGGGGTCGGGTTCGATCCCATCGCCTCGACTGCCAACGGGCGGCTCGGGCTGGTGGGGATGCAGGAGCGGGCCGGTGCGCTGGGTGGCAGGCTCGAGATCGAGAGTGCGCCTGGGCGCGGCACGAGGTTGTGTGTGGAAGTACCGTGCGGCGTCTAAAGAAGCCGTGCGGCGTCTGAAGAAGCCGTGTGGCGTCTGATCCGTCACCGCCATCATTTGCCAATTCCCTCATTTTCTGTTACACTGCATCCCGCTTGATTATCCGGACTGAGATGCGGTCCCTGTTTGTCGTCTTCTCGATCACTCTTAAGTGTTTCGTCGCCGGCCGGCCTAGCTGTCCAGACCGTTTTCTGCCCTGAGGGCAAGTAGGCCGCAGCTCCCTCGCGTGGGCTGCTGCCGCACACAATTCTGCCGTTCTAAAATCCAATCCAGGAGGAAGGCGATGATTGCTTTCGTGTTGCTGCGGGCTGTGCACGGCGGTCAAATACGCGGCGCCACGCACGCGGGTGTATCTGCCGCTCGTCGTGCGGAAAGGGCAGCGAGCCAGTGCAGCTCGAGGAAAGGAGGGAACAAATCGGACTGGAAAACAATCTGAATCGCGTCGCAGGCGTGCTGTGCAAGTGTGCCGGCGCGTGGAATCACACAAACACACAGGAGGAGGAGATGAGATTTTTACGTGGCAGAGGAGCCAAACTGACGACGGTGTTGTTGATGGCGCTCGTGGTCGTTTTGGGCGCGTGCGGCGAGGAGCCGACGGCGGTTCCCGCGCCGACCCAGGTGGCGCAGGTGGCAAGTGACACACCGGTGCCGCCGACGGACACGCCGGTGCCGACGGATACCATTGTCCCGCCGACTGAGACGGCAGTGCCGCCGACAGACACGCCGGTTCCGCCGACGGATACCCCCATCCCGCCGACGGACACCCCGGTCCCGCCGACGGATACCCCGGTCCCGCCG
>DATHUZ010000738.1:0-4001 GCA_035461725.1 Anaerolineae bacterium | reverse complement strand
GAGGCGAACGCCCTCGGCACGGTGCTCGGGCACCGTCGCGGCGAGCGGCTGCCGATCGGCTCGGTCAAGACCAACATCGGCCACCTCGAGGCCGCATCGGCCATCGCCGGCCTTGTACGCCATCGCCTTCCTGGCCGGCCTCGGTTTTTCCGCGCAGTGGGTCTTTCCGTGGAGCATGCTGCCCGACGTGATCGAGGCCGACCAGTTGCTGACCGGCGAGCGGCGCGAGGGTGTCTATTATGGTGTGTGGGCCTTCCTGACCAAATTCACGAGCGCCCTGGGCATCGCCGTCAGCGGCTGGTCGCTCAAGCTGTTTGGCTATGTGCCCAACGTGGCCCAGACCGAGCAGGCGCGGCTCGGTATCCGCCTGTTCTTTGGCGTCGTGCCATCGGTGGTACTTATCCTCAGCCTGCCGCTGCTCTTCTGGTATCCCATCACCAAGGCCAGCCATGCCCGGCTCAGGGCGCGACTGGCCGAGAAAGAGCAGTGAGGTCGAGTCTTGTGACAGGCCAGAACAGCAACCAGCAATTATCCGCAGACGCACTGAACCGGCTCCTGCGCGCGCGCCGGGTCGGCGATCTCGACAGGGAGGCACTGGCAGACATCGTCCGCCACGAGCTGGCCTCCACCACCGCCTTGCCCGACGGCACGTGCGCCGTCGACCCCCGCACCGGCGACGTGGTCGTCCACACCTCGGCGCGCGCCAGGCGCCCCCACGACAATCGGCCGGAGGGTGCGGCCGCGATGGCCCACCCGGGGCGCGCCTGCCCCATCTGCGAGGGCAAGACCACCGGCCTCGTCGACGTCGCCCCGCTGCCCACGTCGGGCAGCCAGACCTTTATCAACGAGAATCTCTTTCCCGTGCTCTATCCGTGGGCAGGCGGCGAGCAGGCGGCGTGCGGCATGCATTTTGTGCAGTGGACGTCGACGCTGCACGACCGCGACTGGCACAACCTGCCCGTCTCCGACTGCCAGGTGGTCATGGAGCGCCTGGCCGCGCTGGAAGGCGCGCTGCTGGCGGGCACGGGGGACGACGGCGGTTATGTGCTGATCCTCAAGAACTACGGGCACCCGGTAGGCGCGTCGCTGGCGCACGGGCACCAGCAGATCCTGTGGAGCAACTTGCTGCCACGCCGTCTCGCCGGCAATGCCGTATTTGAGGAGCAGCATGGAGAGCCCATCTCTCGCTACCTGCTCCGCGAGAACCCGCCCGAGCTGACGGTGGTCGACTATGGCCCCGCGCTCCTCGCCGTGCCCTATTTCATGCGCCGGCCCTACGACACGGTGCTGATCGTCAAGGACTCAGGGAAGGCACACCTGTCGGAGCTGGATTCAGCCGAGATCGGGGCCGTGGCGCGCGGCTGGCACGACGCGACGAGGGCGATGCACCAGGTGCTGCGCGGGCTGGACCGCGAAATCGCTTACAACGTCGTCGCCAACAACGGGCCGGGCGCCGGCCTCTATTTCGAGTTCCTGCCCTACACGCAGGAGGTGGGCGGCCTGGAGCACCTGGGCATGTACATCTGCCAGGAGACGCCGGCGGCGGCGGCGGCAGAGCTGCGGCGGTTGCTGGTGGGCACGAAGAAAGAGTAGGAGCCATGTCGCGTAAGCGAGCACCGTCAACGACCCTCTGTACCCGGCTGTACGTCATCGGGGTGCGACGGGAGCCGTCGTGAGCCGCGCTCTGCTCGCCACCAAGCTCCACCGGCCGCTCGCGCCTTCTCGCCTCGTGCGGCGTCCCCACCTCACACGCCGCCTACACGACGGCCTCGCCACCGGCCGGCGCCTGACCCTCGTCTCGGCACCGGCAGGATTTGGCAAAACCGCCTGCGTGGTGGAGTGGCTGAACGATCTGAGCGACCAACCCGCCGCCTGGCTGTCGCTCGACCCTGCCGATAACGACCCCGCGCGCTTTGTCACCTATCTCGTCGCGGCGATGCAGAGCGTCGACCCGAGCCTGGGTCGCGAGCTCGGGAACATGCTGCGTGCCGGACAGGTTCCCCCGGCTGAAGCGATCGCCACCACCCTGATCAACGACATCCTGACGCGGGCAGGCCCCTGCCTGCTCGTATTAGACGACGTGCACGTCATCTACGAACCCCTCATCCTCGATGTGCTGGACACCCTGGTCACCAACCTACCCCGGCACCTCCACGTGGTCCTGCTCACGCGCGAAGATCCACCCTTGCCCCTGGCCAGGCTTCGCGCGAACAATCAGATGACAGAGGTCCGTGCGTCGGACCTGCGCTTCGACGCAGACGACGCTAGGCGTTTCCTGAACGAGGTGATGGGCCTTTCGCTGTCACCCGCCGATGTCACCCTGCTCCAAGCCAAGACCGAGGGCTGGATCGTGGGACTGCAGCTCGCCGCCCTTGCCATGCAGCCATCCGTGGCCACATCGCGTGCTGGCGACGCTGCGGCGTTCATCGCCATGCTGAGCGGCAGTCACCGCTTCATTCTGAGCTATCTCACAGAAGAGGTGCTCGGCCGGCAGCCGGAAGAGATCCAACGCTTTCTGCTCCAGACCTCGATCCTCGACAGGCTGTGCGGCGACCTGTGTGACGCCGTCACCGGGCGGGATGATAGCCACAGACTGCTGGAGCATCTGTTCCGTGCTAACCTGTTCCTGATCCCACTAGACGACGACGGGCAGTGGTATCGCTACCACCACCTCTTTGCCGACCTGCTGTGCGACCGGCGCAACGCACTCCTGGCGAGCGAGGCGGCAGACCTGCACGGGCGCGCCAGCCGTTGGTACACGGCAGCAAGCGGCAAGGTCGGAACGTTCGCGACTGAGGCCATCGAGCACGCGCTGGCAGCCGGCGACCACGCCCTGGCCCTGGAGCTGATCGAGCTGCATGCCCCAGACATGATCATGCGTGGCTATGCCGGGACGGTGAACGGGTGGGTGCAGGCCATCCCCGAGGAGCAGAGATCGTCCAGCCTCAGGACCCACCTGGCCTTTGCCTGGATGCACCTGCTGCGCGGATCGTATGGCGAGGCCCTGACGTATCTGGATCTGGCACGGGAAGCCCTTGCCAACCCGGCGGATGACCTCGGCCTGGACCAGGCACGCCCATCTCTCCACGCCGAATTGCTGGTGACCGAAGCGTTGAGGCTG
Organism: Anaerolineae bacterium; assembly: GCA_035461725.1. Lineage (GTDB taxonomy): Bacteria > Chloroflexota > Anaerolineae > JAAYZQ01 > JAAYZQ01 > JAFGIA01. The sequence goes on along the minus strand of DATHUZ010000738.1, from coordinate 880 downwards.
GGCATGCAGGACGAGACATCAAAGAGCGAGGCGGTAGCAGCCCGTGCACTCGAAATCGCGCCCGAGGACGACAGCCGCGTGCGCAGTTTGGCCTGGTTCGCGCTCGCCAACGCCCACCAGACACTGGCTGAGTATGGCGCGGCGACGGAGGCGTATCAGGAGGCCATCCGGCACGCACGTGCCGCGGGCAATCTCGTCGCGGAATGGCTCAGCACCTCAGGCCTCGGCCTGATGGCCTTCGAGCGCGGCAAGCTGCAGCTGGCGTACGAGCTTGCCACCGCTGCCACCCAGCGCGGCGAGCGATCCGGCTCGCTGCCGCCCATCAGCGCCGTCGTGTACGGCCTGATTGGAGAGGTGTGCTACCAATGGCTCGACATCGAGCAAGCGCGGCGCCCCACCGAGCGCGCCCTGGAGCTGAGCGCGTTCGGCGGCTATAACACTGGCGCGGTTCTGTGCCGTGTCATCCTCTCGCGGCTGTGCCAGATCGAAGGCGACCTGTCAGGTGCAGTGCGTTGGGTCGAGGAAGCGGTCGACCTGATGCCGGCGCAAGTGGCAGCTTATGTCGAGCAGGAAGTGGCCGCGCAGCAAGCACGGGCCTACCTCGCCGCCGGCCGCCCGGCCAGCGCCCGCCTGGTAGTGGGGACGCGTGGGTTCTCCTTTGAGGGTCACTTTACATTTCCGCCGCTTCCGGCAGGTGGCGGCATCTCTTATTCGCTGGGCCTGTTGTACAACAGCAGCCTGCACCTTCTCATTCACGTGGCGGGTAGCGCCGGTGATGCAGCCGGCTTGAGAGCGGGGATCGAGCTGGCGGGCGACCTGATCGAGCGAGCACTGGCGAGCGAGTGCCCGTTGGTCGCCATCGAGGCGTATCTGCTTCGGG
>DATHUZ010000737.1:0-5946 GCA_035461725.1 Anaerolineae bacterium | reverse complement strand
GCTTGAACGCAGAGACGCAGAGACGCAGAGGCGCAGAGAGAAGGATGGACAAAGCCGGCTCTTTGGGGGATGAGTGGCGTGCGCGCCATGGATCAACTCGCAATGACAGGTTGTTGAGTGGCGCGGGGATGGGAGTTTTCTAATAGGGCGGTTTCTGGTATAATGGGTGCGCGGAAGAAAGAGGAGCGACATGCCAGATCGAATCGTATCGCCACGTCAAAAGACAGAAGAAGTGGGCATCGACGTCGGCCTGCGGCCGCAAAAGCTGGCCGACTATATCGGGCAGGACCGGGTGAAGGAGAACCTGCGCATCCTGATCGAGGCGGCACAGGTGCGCAAAGAGGCGCTGGATCACGTGCTGATCTATGGCCCGCCCGGGTTGGGCAAGACGACGCTGGCCCACGTCCTGGCCAACGAGATGGGCGTCGGCATCAAGGTGACGGCGGGGCCGGCGATCGAGCACGCCGGAGACCTGGCAGCGATCCTGACGAATCTGCGCGAGGGCGACATCCTGTTTGTGGACGAGGTGCACCGACTGGGACGGATAGTGGAAGAGGTGCTCTACCCGGCGATGGAGGATTTCGCACTCGACATCGTGATCGGCAAAGGGCCGGGGGCGCGCAGCATCCGCCTGTCGCTGCCGCGCTTTACGATCGTCGGCGCCACGACGCGCCTGGCACTGATGACGGCGCCGCTGCGTGCCCGGTTCGGCGCCGTGTACCGTCTCGACTTTTACGACCAGGCCGCGATGGAGTCGATTTTGCGCCGGTCGGCGGTGATCCTGGGGGTGGTGATCGAGGAGGAGGGGGTGGCAGAGGTGGCACGCCGGGCGCGTGGCACGCCTCGTGTGGCAAACCGGCTGCTCAAACGCGTGCGCGACTATGCCCAGGTGCGCGCGGATGGTACGATCACACGCCAGGTGGCACAGGATGCGCTGGCGCTGCTGGAAGTGGACCCGCTGGGCCTGGACGACCTGGACCGGCGGGTGCTGCACACGATTGTCGCCAAGTTCGACGGCGGGCCGGTGGGGCTGGACACGGTGGCAGCCGCGCTGTCGGAAGAGTCGGATACGATCATGGACGTGGTCGAGCCATATCTGCTCCAGCTCGGGTTTCTGAATCGGACGCCGCGCGGGCGGGTGGCGACGCGAAGAGCATACGAGCACCTGGGGTATGAATACGAGGAAGGAGAGAGGGAGCAACCAACGTTATTTTAGGGGAGTACCTCAGGTGAGAGAAATGCACGACAGCGTGCATTTCTCTCACCCGAGGCACTCCCCCCGGAACAATCCTATTCGAGCCTATCCACGCGGTCGAACAGCCGGCCAAACGCGTTCAAAAATTCGATCGGCACCGGGAAGATGATAGTCGAGTTCTTTTCGGCCGCGATCTCGCTCAGGGTCTGAAGGTAGCGGAGCTGGAGCGTCGCGGGCTGCTGAGCCATGACGGCCGCCGCCTCCTGGAGCTGCTGGGCGGCGTCGAACTCGCCCGAGGCGTGGATGACCTTGGCGCGTTTTTCGCGCTCGGCTTCAGCCTGGCGCGCCATGGCGCGCTTCATCGAGTCGGGCAGCTCCACGTCCTTGACCTCGACGATGCTCACCTTGATGCCCCACGGCTCGGTCGCCTCGTCGATGATCTGCTGCAGCTTCTGATTGATCTGGTCGCGGTAGATGAGCAGCTCGTCGAGGTCGGACTGACCGAGGACGGAGCGCAAGCTCGTCTGCGCGATCTGCCACGTGGCCTTGTAATAGTCCTCGATCTGGACGATGGCATCCGCGGGGTCGACGACCCGAAAGTAGGCGACGGCGTTGACCCGCACCGTCACGTTGTCGCGCGTGATCGCCTCCTGCGACGGGATGTCGAGGGTAACCACACGCAGGTCGACCTTGACGAATCGGTCGACGAAAGGGATGATAAAGAAAAGGCCGGGGCCCTTGACGCCCGCAAGCCGGCCGAGGCGAAAGATGACGCCGCGCTCATACTCCTGAACGATTTTGACTGCTGACAGGACGATGAGGATGAGCAAGACGACGATCACGCCGATGCCCGACAGCAAGAACTCGATTACTTGTCCCATTGAACCTCCTGTTCAAATTTGCACCATTGTAGTAAACATTATACCTGATATGGGCCAACAAAGCAACTAGCCGTGGCCGGTATTCGGCGCGGCACACACCCTTGCTCTGGCGTGGACCGCCGCGCCGAGAACGCCGGCGTGATCTCCCAGGTCGGCGGGCACGATGCGCACGTGGCCGGCGCCTGACTTTTGGATAAAGTGCTGCCGCGCCGTAGTGGCAATGGGATCCACGAATTCTTGACCCATCGACTCGACGACGCCGCCGCCAAACACCACTACTTCGGGGTCGAGGATATTGACGATGGAGGCAGTGAGCAGGCCGAGGTACCACTGCGCACGATCCATCACCTCGGTCACGAGCGGGTCGCCCTTGCGGAGGGCAGCGGCCAGCACGCTGCTCGTGAGCGACTTTTTGCCCTGCCTGGTGAGCCTGGGGATGAGGCTTTCCCGCTCGGCCGCCAGGCCGATCTCGATGTCACGCTCGATGGCGGTGCGGCTGGCGAGCGCCTCGGCGCAGCCGCGTTGACCACAACCACAGACCGGGCCGCCGGCCATGAGGATCATGTGACCGATCTCGCCCGCGGCACTGCGCGCTCCGGCATGCAGCTTGCCGTCGAGGATCAGGCCGCCGCCGATGCCGGTGCCGACAAAGATGCCGACCATGTCGCGGGTGCCCCTGCCGGCGCCGAACGTGTACTCGCCGAGCGTGCCGAGGTTGACGTCGTTCTCGACACACACAGGCACACCGAGCAGTTCGGACAGGCGCGGGCCAAGGGCCACCTCCTCCCAGCCCGGCAGGTTGGGCGGGGTGTAGACGATGCCGGCCTCGGGATCAATGGGGCCGGGGGCGCCGATGCCGACCGCCGCGATGTCCTCCCACGACAGGCCGGCGTTTTTGACCGCCTCGCGGGCGGTCCTGGCCAGGCGCTTGATCACCATGTCGGGGCCTTTGTCGGCCCGGGTGGTGTTCTTGGCTTCGGCCACGATGTGGCCCCCGGCGTCGACGACGGCGGCGAGGATCTTGGTGCCTCCCAGGTCCATGCCGACGACATAGGGGCAGGCTGGCTGCTGACTGCTGTTCGTTGCCATCGCTCTCCTCTCCGGTCCTGTCGACCTTGCTTATTATCGCTCAGTTTGGGCAGAGTGTCAAGCTCGTCGTGGCGAGCCGGTGCCAGGGGTGGGGTTCAGAATCGGCCGGCGCATTTGCGCATCGGGGGCCGTTGGGTTATGATGGCCGGGGCCAACGAGCGAGCCGGCAGGGAGCCGGCGTTCCGACGGTGGCACACTTCCCCCCCCTCGAGGGGGGGGGCGAAGGAGGCGGTCGAGGCGGGGATGCTCACAAAACCAGAGATCGACGACGGGAGGATCGGGGCTTGCCTGCGTGAGGAGTATGGGCTGACGGGCGTGAGGGTGGCGTTTCTGCCGCTCGGCGCGGACGAGAACACGGCGGTGTACCGGGCGGTGGACGGCGGGGGCAGGGCCTGGTTTGTCAAGCTGAGACGGGGGGCGTTTGACGAAACCTCTGTCGAGCTGCCCAGGTTTCTGGCGGACGAGGGCATCGCACAGATCATCCCACCGATCTACAGCAGGCGGGGGGCGCTGTGGGCGAACGTGGGCGGTTTCAGGCTGATCGTGTACCCGTTCGTCGAAGGCCGCGATGGTTACGAGGTAAGCCTGTCGGCGCGCCAGTGGGTGGAGCTGGGCGGGGCGCTGAAAAGGATTCACGCGATCGCGCTGCCGGCGGGGCTGCGCGGCCGGATCGGGCAAGAGGGCTATCGGGGTGATGGGCGCCAGGCCGTGCTGGAAGCGCTGGACGATATCGTGCGCCGCGATTTCGAGGAGCCGGTGGCGGCCAGGGCCGCGGCGCTGCTGCGCGCCAGGCGCGCCGACGTGCTCTACCTGGTGGCGCGGGCGGAGCGGCTGGCCGGGATGCTGCGGGGACGGGACGGGGAGCGGGTGCTCTGCCACTCCGACCTGCACGCGGGCAACGTGCTGATCGCGGCGGGTGGCGGGCTGTACATGGTCGACTGGGACGAGCCGATCCTGGCACCAAAAGAGCGGGACCTGATGTACGCGGGCGGCGGGCTGATGGGCGGGTGGCGGACGCCGGAGGAGGAAGAGGCGCTGTTCTACCGGGGGTACGGGGAGGTGGAGATCGATCGGGCGGCGCTGGCGTATTACCGGTACGAGCGGATCGTGCAGGACATCGCGGCGTATTGCCGGCAACTGCTGGGGAGCGACGAGGGGGGCGAGGATCGGGAGCGGTCGCTGCGCTTCCTGGCGTCGAATTGGGACCCGGGTGGGGTGGTAGAGATCGCGTACCGGTCGGACAGGACGACGGAGCAGGGCTGAGAGCAGGTGGGTCGCACCAAAAGCAGGTGCAACCCACCCGAGCCTAGTCGGGCACGACGGCCCAGAAGTCGAGCTGCGATTTAGCCTGCTCCACCACCTCGTCAGGGATGCGGACATACACCCCGCTGCCTTCGACCAGGCAGGTGCCGTCGGGCAATTGGATCTCGCCGCGCGCCTCGTAGGCGCGGGAGCGGCTGCGGGTGAGCTCGCCGACGATCGTCAGCTCGACGTCGAGGGGGACGGGGCGCTTGTAGCGGATCTCGAGCTTGCCGGTCATGGCCCAGATGTCCTGGGGGGTCAGGACCCGACCCATGACCTCATCGAGGAGGGTGGAGGCGATGCCACCGTGGAGCTGGCCTGGAAAGCCCTGGTGCTCCGGTTTGGGCTGAAAGTGGGCGATGCACCGGCCCTCATCGTCGGTGTAGAACTTCAGGTGCAGGCCGATAGGGTTGTCGATGCCGCACACGAAACACATGCGGGAATTGGGTTGTTTGTCCATGATCGCTTCTCCTTGTGTCGCCTGGATTTTAGCATCGATGCGAGGATTGCCAAGATCCCCAGCAGTTTCTTGGGTGCGTGCTCTTCCATGGGTTAACTCTCGCCCGGTTGACAAGAAGAGATCTTTGGCGTACACTATCGTCATCGTCGCACCCGCACAGCAACCAGATCGCCCATTGTGCTCCCGAGTATTATCGCCGACATTCGGCACAAGTCAACCTCTTGGGTATGTTATGCCAAAGAGGGACAAGGGATTTGAATTACAGGTACTCGCAAACGGAGGTCAGTATGGCTCACTTGATCTACATAGCGAACTCGTCACTGGACGGCTACACCGAGGACAGGGATGGCAAGTTCGACTGGATAGCGCCAGACGAGGAATACTTCAGGTTTATCAGCAACCTCGTACGAGAAGCTGGGACATACCTCTACGGACGTCGAATGTATGAGACCATGATGGTGTGGGAAACCGACCCCAGCTTGGCTGCTGAGTCTCCGCTCAGGCGCGACTTTGCAGAGACCTGGCAAGCAGCCAACAAAATCGTGTACTCCAGGACATTGGAGACTGTATCCACTCGCAAGACACAGCTTGAGCGAAGCCTCGATCCAGAAGCAATTCGACGATTAAAAGAGGCTGTTGAACAGGATATCCTCATCGGTGGTGCTGAGCTGGCTGCCCACGCCTTTAGAGAAAACTTGATCGATGAGTATCATCTGTTCCTCATGCCGATCATAGTGGGAGGCGGCAAACAATCGCTCCCTGACAACGTTCGATTGGAGCTCGAGCTTTTGGAGGAACGCCGCTTTGGTAGTGGCGTGGTTTTCCTCCGTTATCGAACAAGGCAAGGAAGAGCCACCTAACACACCGTGCACCCGACTGGTGGGAGCCGCCGCGTTTATCAGGCAGTTTTCTGGCCCAAGCTGGTTCCGTCAAAGCGGCGTGGTCTCGTTCCGCCCACCAGCGGGTAACGCGAAGGCATCATCGCTGGGGATATGAATATCGTCGCAGTGCCCTTGATT
>DATHUZ010000736.1:0-2304 GCA_035461725.1 Anaerolineae bacterium | reverse complement strand
AGTTTCGTGCCACCAGACGTGTCGCCCACGGTGTTCAGGTAAATCCCGTCGATGTTGTCCGCCATGGGGCTGAGCAGTGAGTAATAGAGATACTGATCGCTGGTCGCGGCCGTCGGGCCCCAGGCCACCAGGCCGGGGGCGGCGTACTCGACCACGGGGAGCGCCTCGCCGATGGAGCCATAGGGTGGCATGGCGGGGATCTGGCTGATGTCGGAGTAGGTCCGCATGCCGTAGGCCAGCGCCGAGCCGTCGGCGTTCCAGGAGACCTTGCCGGTACCGAAAAACCGGATGCCGGAATACGGCGCGACGACGAGGCTCCCTCCATCTACCGTCTCACCCGGCTGGACGTCGGCCAGGGGCGGAGACGCAAAGACACGATACAGCCCGGAGATGCCGATGGCTGGCTGTTCAACGCCCGGCCCAAAATCGGCGACATCGTTGAAGGTCACCGTGCCGCTGGCGAGTACGGTCTGGAGCTCCTGCGCGCCCGCCACGTAGACCTGGACAAAATCACTTGTCAGCTTGGTAACGTTCACCGTTACCGCGCCCTTGGGCAGCCCGGCCAGCTCGGCGCAGGCCGGCGCGTTGGTGACGCGCCGGTAGCCGGTGCCGTTGTAGCGGATGGCGTAGACGTCAGTCTGGTACCACGAGCACGCCTCCTCGTGTTGGCTGGAGAAAGCCAGCTCGCGGCCGTCGGGCCGCCAGGCAAGATCGAACGCCGGCCACGTGGTGAGCGGCTGGGGAGCGGTCCAGAGCACGCGGTCGTTGGAGCCGTCCGGCGAGATGGCGTGAATGTCGTAGGTCGAACGGCGCACGTAGGCAATGACCCCCGCGTCTGCTGCCGCGCCGGGCATCGCATCGACGAGGCTTTCAAATCGCTGTTCCCGGGCAGCCTGTGCGGCTGTCAAGTCCGGGACGGTAGAGGTCTGGCCGCTTGCCGGCGCTGCCATCACGGTGACGAGCATGACGGCAGCGATGACCGCCAAAAGCTGGAATCTTTTACCCATCGAATTTCTCCTTTTCAGTCCTGGGCCCGCGGCGCTACCACAGAACCAGGGGCAGATAAATGTGGAGCTTCTCGGGCGACGGCGGGGGCACCTGGACCACCACCGTCGTCGTCGCGCTGGCCGCTCCGCCGCCGACATCCAGCGTGATCGTGTGCGTGCCTTCCGACAGCGTCACTTCACGCAGGCCGCCGGCACCCAGCGCCCCATCCAGAACCGACGACCAGCTCAAGCTGCCCGAGGCGACCGTGCCCTCCTCCAGGTCGACCGCGTACCCTTGCAGCTTGATCTGCTCGCCGACCTTGAAGACCGCGCCCACAGGCGGTGAGACGATGACTGCCACAGGCGGCTTGGCGGGCACGGTGAAGGGCTCGTCCGAAACGTCGCCGGCCGTGTGAAACCCGTCGGTGGCCAGCACCTTGATCAACGCCGACGCGCTGCCGGGGATGGTCGTGAAGTCGACGTCATAGCTAGTTTCCGTAATGCCCGCGCCGATGGCGTTCCAGGTCGCGCCGTTGTCCTTGCTGTACAGCACGGCGTAGGTCAGCGTGTCGCCATCCAGGTCGCTGCCGGCCCACTGGATCGTCTCCACGCCCTCCAGCGTCAGGCCGGCCGCATCGGGGAACTGGACCGCGACCGCCGGCGGATGCGCGCTGGCGGTGCGTGAGGCGAGCACGCCGCCCCAATTGTTCGTCAGCTCGACCCGGTCCACCCCGGCGAGATAGGGCACCGCCATCACAAAGGGCGCCTCGGTGGGCGTGTAGGGCTCTGCTCCGTCCACCCCCACGTACGCATCGAAACCGTACCTGCCGAGCTCGGTGCTCCCATTCTTCAGGACCACAAAGTAACTCGATCCGGCCGGGGGTACCCGTTCGGTGCCGGTCGTGCGAATCACCGGCTCGAGCTGCCCCGACTGAGGTGTGGTCAGGCTCACGCGCCCCGAGATCACCAGCACGTCGGCCGCAGACAACGCCTCGGTGACCGGCGACGTCCTCATGCCGCCATAGCAGAATTCCTGATAGAGCGCGGTGTAGGTTCGCGGCGAGACCCAATCCCACTCCTCGGCGAGCATCGGGGGCACAAACATAAAGTCGGCCAGGCCTTCAGAGGTGTACTCGGGCTTGACCGAGCGCTCGTAGACGTCGAACCAGTGATAGCCGCCGGTCCCCGTGATGGTATCAGACAGCCCGTGGGTGTGGCCAACTTCGTGGGCCAGGAGGGCGCGCCAGATGTTGTGTGGAGCCTTTTTCTGCGTCAGCCATGCCACTTCCCCCCAGGTCTCTTCCCCCATGCCATCCAG
>DATHUZ010000735.1:0-7757 GCA_035461725.1 Anaerolineae bacterium | reverse complement strand
TGCCGAGCGGCGCGAGTATATCTATCACTTTGACGTCGAGGAGACAGGCGGGCAGGAGTTTGTGGCGCGGCTGTGGGCCACGCGCCGGGCGGGTGCGCTGATGGATCGGGTGCGCGTGGAAGGTGAGACGGAGGCGCTGGTGGCCGAGATCCGCGACCTGGGCATGGCCTATGGCATCGTCACGCCCTATACCACGTTCGTGGTCGAGGGCCAGGCCGCGGGGGCCGCGTCGGCGCAGAACATGGCGCTGTACGAATCATTCGAGTTGAACCTGGCATCGGGCCGGGTGGCGGTGGAGGCACGGGTGCAGAACCAGGCGTACCAGCAGGCCACCCAGGCGGACCTGGCGACAGGGGCCAACGTCCGCTCGTACGAAGGCCGCAACCTGGCGCAGCTCGGCAGCCAGCAGGTCGACCTGTCGCTTTTGCAGGGCAGAGAGATCGACGGTCCGCTCATGGCCGAGTGGATCTAGGGCAACGTGCAGGTGGACCGGACGATCGAGTTTGGGTCGGACGAGTACTTTGAGCTGGCTGCCGATCCCGCGGCGCGGCCGTTCCTGCAGAGTGGGACGAACGTGGTGTTTGCCTACGGGGCAAACGTGATCATGGTGCGCGGGCCGGTGCATGTCCAGGTCGATCCGGCCGGCGATGTGCTGCCGGACGACGGCCCGGGGCGGATCGACGGGCGACCGGGGAGCGCCGGCGCGGACGGCAGGGCGCCACGTGCCGGGACCGGCATACCGCTCGCGCTCGTGGCGGTGGCGGCCGGTGCCGGGCTGCTGCTGATCGGCGGGCTGGGGGTGGTGCTGGGAGTCGGAGTCTATGCAGTCAAGCACGGCAGATGATCCTTGCGCGGTGGCACGAAACCAGCGGGCAGAGCGACGGGGCTCTACACCCCGTCGCTCTGCCCGCTGCACCTCGCCGGGCTCTACTGCAGGGCCCGGCGCAGCGCCGCCTCGCTCTCCTCCGGCAGGTGGGTGTAATAGACCTCACCCTGGAACGGCTCGAGGGCCAGGAACACGGCCTCCGGCTCGGCCTCACGAACCATCACAAAGAGGGCAGAGCTGCCGGGCTGGAGGTCGTTGCTCACGTCATCGATGAAACGCTGATCGATCCCCAGATTGGCCAGGTCGCCACTCAGCGCCCCACCGATGGCCCCGACGACCAGGCTGGCAATCGGCCCACCGAGCAGGAAACCGGCCAACAGGCCCAACAGCCCACCACCCAGGGCGCCGACCTTGACGCCCCGGTCTATCTCATTCCTGACCTCGACCGTCCCGTCCTCGGCCTTGATGACAACCGCCGAATCATCCAGGCTGATGCCGTGGTCGTGGCGGGCTGCTCGCAAGGCTTCGAGCACCTGTTCGGCCTCCGCTTCGTTTCTGAATGTCATCACTACTAGATTGGGCATGGTTACCTTCCTGTCTACTCGTCTTTCACGACGAGCGGATCACCTCGACGATCGCGTCGGCCATCTCCTGGGTGCCCACGGCGGTGGGGTCGTCGCGCGTGCGCTTCAGGTCGTACGTCACCGCGTCGCCGGCGGCGATTACGGTGCGCACCGCCTCTTCTACCTTCCTCGCGGCTTCCTTCTCGCCCAGGTGGCGCAGCATCAGCACGCCGCTGAGGATGGTGGCGGTCGGGTTCACCTTGTTCTGGCCCGTGTACTTGGGCGCCGACCCGTGTACCGGCTCGAACACGGCCATGTCGTGGCCAAAGTTCGCGCCGGGCGCTACGCCCAGCCCACCCACGAGGCCGGAGCAGAGGTCGCTCAAGATGTCGCCGAATAGGTTGGGGCAGGCCAGCACGTCGTACTCGTGCGGGCGCTGCACGATCTGCATGGCCATGTTGTCGACGATCCGGTCGTTGAACTCGATGTCGGGATAGCCGGCCGCCACCTCACGCGCCACGGCCAGGAAGAGGCCGTCGGTCAATTTCATGATGTTGGCCTTGTGGACAGCGGTGACGAGGCGCCGGTTGTTGGCGCGCGCATACTCGAAGGCAAATCGCACCAACCTCTCCGTGGCGTGGCGCGTGATCAGGCGGATCGATTCGGCCGCCACACCGGGGATGACGTCGTGCTCGATGCCGGCGTAGAGGTCCTCGGTATTCTCGCGCACCACCACCACGTCTACATGGTCGTGGCAGACAGGGATGCCGCGCATGGTGCGTGCGGGGCGCACGTTGGCATAGAGGTCGAGCGCTTTGCGGATGGCGACGTTCACGCTGCGAAAGCCGGTGCCGATTGGCGTGGTGATCGGCCCTTTCAAAGCGACCTTGTTGGCACGGATCGAGTCGAGCACGGCGTCGGGCAAGGGGGTGCCGTACTGGTCCATGACGTCGGCGCCAGCGTCCCGCACGTCCCAATCGAACTCGACGCCTGTCGCTTCCAACACGCGCCGGGTGGCGGCGACCAGCTCCGGCCCGGTGCCATCACCGGGGATGAGTGTTACGCGGTAGGGCATGGTTCGCGATCTCCTTTCTCTCCTGTTACGTGATAGGTGATGCGTGATGCGTGATGCGTGATCACGTATCACGTATCACGCATCACGTATCGTTTGTTATGCGGCCCAGAAGAGCGGCGGCACGCGCAGTGCGGACGGACAGTTGGCCGGGCGGCCCGACACGCAGTGCTCTTCGGGCTGCGCTTCCACGAGCGGGCTGCGGTCGTCCATCGGTGTCCACTCGACGTTGCGCGGCCCGGCGTAGAACGCGCGCGGGCGGATCAGGCGGTTGTGCTCCTGCTGCTCGAGCGTGTGCGCCGTCCAGCCGGCGATGCGCGCGATGGCGAACATGGGGATGAACAGGTCGACGGGGATGCCGAGCGCATAGAGCAGGGGAGCCGTGTAATAGTCGACGTTGGTAAAGATGCGCCGCTCTTTGAAATAAGGATGGTCGAGCACGCGCTCTTCCAGGCGGGTGGCAATGTTGTACCAGTTGGTGTTGCCCGTCCGTTCCGCCGCTTCGCGGGCCATCTCGCGCAGGATGGTGGCGCGCGGATCCTCTGTCTTGTAGACGCGGTGGCCAAACCCGAAAATCCGCTCCTTGTTTTCCATCCGTTCGTCGAACCACTCGTCTACCCGGTCGGGGCTGTCGATCTCGATGAGATGCTCCATCGAGGCATAGCTCGCGCCACCGTGCAGGGGGCCTTTGAGGGTGCCGAGGGCGGTGACGACGGCGGAATAGACGTCGCCCAGCGTGCTCGCGGTCACGCGCGCCGAGAAGGTGGATGCGTTCATGCCATGATCGGCCAGCAGCACAAAGTAGGTTTCCAGCGCCTGGGCCGCGCGCGCATCCGGCTCCTCGCCACTCATCATGTAGAGAAAGTTGGCCGCGTGGCCCAGGTCGAGGCGCGGCTCGATGGGTGGGCGGTCGCTCCGCAGGCGGTCGAACGAGGCGACGATGGTGGGCAGCTTGGCCGTCAGGCTCACCGAGCGGCAGAGGGATGAGCCGCCCTCCAGCTCGTGCACGCACGAGCGGTCGAACATCGACAGGGTGGAGGCGACCGTGCGCAGGGCCTCCATCGGCGTCGCGTTGGGGGGCAGCGAGTGCATGATGCCCCACACCATTTTGGGCAGGTGCCGGTTGGCGCGCAGCCACTCGGACAGCATCTGCATCTCGGGGTCTGCCGGCAGGCGCTTGTACCAGAGAAGGAAGGCGGCTTCCTCGTACGTGGCGTTTGCGGCCAGGTCGCGGATGTCGAACCCGCAGTAGGAGAGCTTGCCGGCCTCACCATCGATCGCGCTCAAATAGGTCTCGGTAAAGATGACTCCTTCAAGCCCACGCTTGATATCTACCGTAGAAAGGTCCATGTCTGCTCCTTATAGCTCCAAGGTGGCAAGTGCCTTTTCGGCAATTGCCTCTCCGATTACCAACGACGCCGTGGCCGCGGGCGAGGGCGCATTCAGCACGTGGACCGCGCGCTCGGCGTCCACGAAGGAAAAATCGTCGAGCAGGTTACCCCCGGCGTCCATCGCCTGTGCGCGCACACCGGCTCCCGCCCGCTTCAGATCGTCCTGCGCCAGGTCGGGCAGCAGCTCTTGCAGCGCGCGCACCAGTGCGCGCTCGCTCAACGAGCGGTACATCTCGCCCAGTCCCATGCGCCAATACTTGGCCGCCATTACCCAGAAGCCACGAAAGGTGAGCAGCCGGGCCATGTAACCGGGGTCGATGTTGCTCATGGTGTATCCCTCGCGGGCAAAGGCGATCACGGCGTTGGGGCCCGCTTCCACCCCACCGCCCAGCTTTTTTGTAAAGTGCACGCCGAGAAAGGGAAAGCGTGGATCGGGCACGGGGTAGATCAGGCCCCTGACGAGGCCGGTGCTGCCGGGTGCCAGCTCGTGGTACTCGCCGCGGAAGGGGACGATGCGCACGCCCTCGGTGCTGCCCATCATGTTGGCCACCAGGTCGCTCTGCAGGCCGGCGCAGTTGACCAACCCGTGTGTGTGGAAGGTCCCCTGTGTGGTCTCGATATAGATCTCGCCGGGCCGCGAGGCAATGCTGAGCACCCTGGTATTGAGGCGCAAGTCGCCGCCGGCCGCCTGGACGAGCTCGGCGTACTTGTTCGTGACGGCGACATAGTCGACGATGCCGGTGTTGGGCGACCAGAGGCCGGCGACGCCTGTGGCGTGCGGCTCGTACTCCTGGATCTCGGCGGCAGTGAGGCGCACGATGCCCGGTACGCCGTTGGCGGTTGCGCGCAGATAGAGCTCGTCGAGGCGCGGCAGCTCTGACTCATCGACGGCCACGATCACCTTGCCGCACAGCTCGTACTCGAGGTCGTGCTCCTGGCAGAACTCGATCATGCGCCGCGCGCCTTCGACGGCCATGCGCGCTTTGAGGCTGCCCGGCTTGTAGTAGAGGCCGGCGTGGATCACGCCACTGTTGTGGCCTGTCTGGTGCGCGGCGATCTGCGCTTCTTTTTCAAGGATGACCAGTTGGAGATCTGGGCGCCGGCGGGTGAGGGCCAGTGCTGTGGCCAGGCCGACGATCCCTGCGCCGACGATCGCTACGTCGTACCGTGTCTCTGGCATAGTGCCTCCTCGTAGAGCATGGTGTGGGACGATGGACTGGCGGCGGCACTGGCGCACGAACCATTCTACCAGGTTTTGCCCTGGCGTACAGTGGATTATATCACATTTGCGGGCAGGCTGACAAATCATGCATCGAGATGGCGCATGCCCTGGGGGAAGGGGCTACTGTTCGGCTGTTTGATCGTTTACCCAGTGGGGGAGAGAGGGAAACAATCATCGGGTAGCGGGGCACAATCCGGAGGATTGTGGCACAGAGCGGGGTGGTGACGGCGGCGCTCGATCTTGACAGGCGACGTGCGCGTGATACAATAGGCGCGATGGGCGGGCGATCGAGGCCCGCCGGTTGTTTAGAAGGGGGGATCCCATGAGTCATGAAGAAACGGCGGATCCGTCCGTCGTTGCGGGTTCGGAGAAGAAACCAAAGAGCCGTCCTCGTGGGCATGTAACGATCTTTGGCACCTGGTGCAAAGGGTGCGGGCTGTGCATCGAGTTCTGCCCGCAGGGAGTGTTCGAGGTGAATGGCGGCGGCCGGCCGATCGTGGCGCACGACGCCAGGTGCACGGCGTGTCACTTTTGCGATACGCACTGCCCCGACATGGCGATCCGGGTCCGCCGCCTCGACGAAGAAGAGGTGGAAGAGCTCGAAGAGCTGGCCCAGCTCGCGCAGGAAGGGGCGCTGCCCGCCGGAGGTGACCTGTGACGGTCGAGCTGATGCAGGGCAACCGCGCCAGTGCGCTGGGCGCACTGGCGGCGGGCTGCCGCTTTTTTGCAGGCTATCCGATTACCCCATCGTCCGAGATCGCCGAGTTTTTGTCACGTGAGCTGCCCAAGCTGGGCGGCAAGTTCATCCAGATGGAGGACGAGATCGCGAGCATCGCCGCCGTGATCGGCGGGTCTGTCGGCGGCCTCAAGGCGATGACCGCGACCAGCGGGCCCGGCTTTTCGCTGATGCAGGAGAATATTGGCTACGCCGTGGTGGCCGAGATCCCGTGCGTGATTGTCAACGTGATGCGCACGGGGCCGAGTACCGGCCTGCCCACCAGCCCTGCGCAGGGTGACGTGATGCAGGCGCGCTGGGGCACCCACGGCGATCACCCGACCATTGCCCTGGCGCCGGCTTCGGTGCGCGAGGGGTTCGATCTGACGGTGACCGCCTTTAACTTTGCCGAAAAGTTTCGTATGCCGGTGATCGTCCTGATGGACGAGGTGGTGGGCCACATGCGCGAGGCGGTGGAGCTGCCCCAGATCGGCCCCGAAGATATCGTGAACCGCGAGATGCCTACCGTGCCGCCCGAGTGGTACGAGCCTTTCGGCAATCCGCCGTCGGACGTCCCCCCCCTGGCGCCCTTTGGCGAGGGCTATCGTTATCACATCACCGGGCTGCTGCACGATGCCCGCGGCTTTCCCACCAGCCGCCTGGACGAGATCCAGCCCTGGGTCGAGCGCATCTTTCGCAAAATCGAGCGCAACATGGACGAGATCGCCATGTGGGAGGCGGATGGGATCGAGGAGGCGCGCACGGTGGTCATCTCCTACGGCTCGACGGCCCGCTCGGCGCGGCAGGCGGTCAAGATCGCCCGGGCGCGCTACGGCCGCAAGGTGGGGCTGCTCCGGTTAAAGACGTTGTGGCCTTTCCCGGAGGCGGCGGTGGAGCGGGCGTGCGAGAATGCGCAGCGGGTCATCGTCGCCGAGATGAACCTGGGACAGATGGCCCTGGAGGTCGAGCGTGTCGTCGGCCGCCAAAAGGTGCTGCGCATCGGGCGCGCCGACGGGCAGATCGTGCGCCCTGAAGAGATTGTCGACGCGATGTGCAGCCAGCCGGCACAGGCGCCCAGGCGGCCGGCCCCGGCCCTGAAAGAGAGGGGAGCAGCGTGAAAAGACACGACCAGGGGGAGTACGAGTTCCTGCGCCACCATAAAAAGTTCCCGCACCTCTGGTGTTCCGGCTGTGGGATCGGCATCGTGATGGGCAGCCTGCTGCGCTCGATCCAGAAACTGGAGCTGAACCAGGATGACGTGGCCGTGATCTCGGGCATTGGCTGCACCGGGCGCATGCCGGTGTACATGGATTTCAACACGATGCACACCACGCACGGCAGGGCGCTGGCATTCGCCACCGGGCTCAAGCTCGCGCGGCCAGAGATGGAAGTGATCGTGGTCATGGGCGATGGCGATGCGCTCGCCATCGGCGGCAATCACTTTATTCACGCGGCGCGGCGAAACATCGACATCACCTCCATCATCGTCAACAACAACATCTATGGCATGACAGGCGGCCAATCCTCGCCCACGACGCCGCTCGACGCGCGCTCGGCCACCGCTCCTTACGGCCACATCGAGCCGCCCTTCCCCATCGTCGACCTGTCGATGGCCGCCGGCGCGTCGTTTGTCGCGCGTGGCACGGTGTTCCACGTCACCGAGCTCGACCGGCTGATCGAACAGGCGATCGTCAAGAAGGGGTTCGCCGTCGTCGAGGCGGTCAGCTATTGCCACACGACCTTCGGCCGTGCCAATGACCTGAAATCGCCGATTGCGATGATGCAGATGCTGAAGGACAGAGGGGTCACCCAGCGTGCCGCAGAAAAGCTGGAGGGCGACGAGCTCGGAGACAAGATCGTGCGCGGCGTGTTCCGTGACGCCGACCTGCCTGAATATACCGAGCTCTACGATCAGGTGATCGAGCGGGCGCACGGGTCACCGCCCCTGCGCAAGCGCAAGGTGCGGCG
>DATHUZ010000734.1:0-3533 GCA_035461725.1 Anaerolineae bacterium | reverse complement strand
AGGATATTCCACTCGACGTGCCGGTGCGCGAGCTGACGCCTGCGCAGTTGAACTATATCCTATATGGGGGGCGGCGCGGCGAGCAGGTGACGTTGCAATACAGTGCGTCCAAGGGCAAGGCGCGTACCTATACCACCCACTTTGAGGGGGTGATCCCCAACCTGCAGCGGCGCCACCGCGAGGCATCGTCGGACTATGCCCGGCAAGAGATCGAGCGCTACATGGCCGAGCGCCCGTGCCCCGCGTGCAAGGGACGCCGGCTTAGGCCCGAGGCGCTGGCCGTAACCGTTGCCGACAAGTCGATTGACAGGGTCACGGCCATGTCGGTGACCGACATGCTGCGCTGGGTCGAGCGGCTAAGTGACTCCAACGGAGATGGCGACGGGACAGGCACTGGGGTGCTGACGCGACGGCAGCAGGTCATCGCGCGACAGATCTTTAAGGAGATCGGCGACAGGCTGTCCTTCATGGCCAACGTGGGGCTCGACTATCTGACCATCGATCGCCAGGCGTCGACACTCTCGGGTGGCGAGGCGCAGCGCATCCGCCTGGCCACACAGATCGGCTCGCGGCTGATGGGCGTGCTCTACATTCTCGACGAGCCGAGCATCGGCCTGCACCCACGTGACAACGACCGGCTGATCCAGACACTGCTCGGAATGCGCGACCTGGGCAACACGGTGCTGGTGGTCGAGCACGACGCGGAGACAATGCTCGCGGCGGACTGGATCCTCGACCTGGGGCCGGGAGCGGGTGAGCACGGCGGCCAGGTAGTGTGCTCGGCGCCTACAGACAAGTTTCTGCGGTGCGAGCACTCGCTCACGTCGGCCTACCTGCGCGGCGATCGCAAGATCACGATGCCAGCGGAGAGGCGCCCGGGCAGCGGAAACTTGATCACCGTGATCGGCGCCCGAGAGAACAACCTGAAAGCGATCAACGTCCGCTTCCCGCTGCAAAAGTTCGTCGCCGTCACCGGCGTGTCGGGCTCGGGCAAGAGCAGCCTGGTGGTCGAGGTGCTCTACAACCGCCTGAATCAGTTCTTCTACCGCGCCAAGGCCAGGCCCGGGCAGCACGACGCGGTCGAGGGGCTGGAGCAGATCGACAAGGTGGTGAACATCGACCAGGCGCCGATCGGCCGCACACCCCGCTCGAACCCGGCGACGTATACGAACCTATTCACCGACATCCGCGACCTCTTTGCCCGCCTGCCCGACGCCAAGGCGCGCGGCTACAAACCAGGACGGTTTAGCTTTAACGTGAAGGGTGGGCGCTGCGAAGCGTGCCGCGGCGACGGCATCATCAAGATCGAGATGCAGTTCCTGCCCGACGTATACGTGCCGTGCGAAGTATGCCACGGCAAGCGCTACAACCGCGAGGCGCTCGAGATCCGTTACAAGGGCATGAACATCGCTGAGGTGCTCGACATGACGGTGGATGAGGCGCTCGAGTTCTTTTCGAACGTGCCGCGCATTCGCACCAAGCTGCAAACGCTGTCGGACGTGGGGCTCGGCTACATCCACCTTGGCCAACCGGCCACGACCCTGTCTGGCGGCGAGGCACAGCGGATCAAACTCTCGAAGGAGCTTGCACGCCGGTCCACGGGCCGCACCTTCTACATTCTGGACGAGCCCACCACCGGTCTGCACTTTGCGGACATCGAGAAACTGCTGCAGGTGCTCCAGCGGTTGGTCGACCAGGGCAATACAGTGGTCGTGATCGAGCACAATCTGGACGTGATCAAGGCCGCCGACTGGATCATCGACCTGGGGCCTGAAGGCGGCGAGGCCGGTGGCTGGGTCGTTGCCGAAGGTACGCCAGAGGAAGTGTCGCACGTGCGCCGATCCTACACCGGCCAGTTCCTCGACAGGATACTGAACGCCCCCGACGGCTCGTAGCACGCGCCTTGAGGGCGGCCCTTCTGTAACGCAATCCTCCGGATTGCATCACGCACTCGGCACGGGAGGTGCGCGCGATTCGCTCACAAGGCGTGGGCGAATTGGAATTGGCAGGATTGGAAAGGGCACGTGGCAAGTCTGGTAGTTTTTGACAGGTATTCTGTGCTATAGTATACTCGCCCGCTGGGAGAGGGGCTCTCTGGAGCCCCTTTTTGCTAAAGATGAGTAGGGCGTGAACACATTGTTCTTTGAGCGAGATGGCTCTGGCAAGAGCCTGGATACGAGTGAGAGCAAGAGCGAAAGAGATGTTGTTGAAACCAATTAGAGATGTGGGTGTGGTAGGATATGGTGCGTATGTTCCTCACTTCCGGTTGCCTGGCAGCGAGGTAGATCGCGTGTGGACCGACGGGCAGGGAGGGTCGCCGATCAAAGAAAAGGCGGTGCCGGGACCAGACGAGGACACGGCGACCATGTCGGTAGAGGCCGCGCGCAACGCGTTGGCACGCGCAGGCGTCGATCCGGTAGCCATTCGTGCTGTTTGGGTTGGCAGCGAGTCGCACCCCTACGCGGTCAAGCCGACCTCGACCATCGTGGCCGAGGCAATCGGCGCTGTGCCGGCGACCCAGGCGGCCGATTGGGAGTTTGCGTGCAAGGCGGGCACCGAAGCGTTCCAGGCGGCGATGGGCTTTGTGGGGTCGGGGATGGCCGACTATGCCCTGGCCATCGGCATGGACACGGCGCAGGGGCGCCCGGGCGACGCCCTGGAGTACACGGCCGGGGCCGGGGGCGCCGCGTTCATCATCGGCCCGGCCGATGACTCATTGGCCACAATCGAGGGCTCCATGTCCTACGTGACCGACACGCCCGACTTTTTCCGGCGTCCACGACAGCACTATCCGCAGCATGGCAGCCGCTTTACCGGCGACCCTGCCTATTTTCA
Organism: Anaerolineae bacterium; assembly: GCA_035461725.1. GTDB lineage: Bacteria > Chloroflexota > Anaerolineae > JAAYZQ01 > JAAYZQ01 > JAFGIA01. The sequence continues at coordinate 698 of DATHUZ010000734.1, read as the reverse complement.
CCACGTCCTCGAGTCGGCACGGCGGTTGATGGAGGAGTTGGGGGCAAAGCCCGAGGACTATGCGGCGGCGGTGTTTCATCAGCCGAACCCCAAGTTCCCGGAGCGGGCGGCTCGTGAGCTGGGCTTTACGCCTGAACAGACGCGCACCGGGCTGCTGTGCCCCGTGGTAGGAAACACGTACGCCGGCTCGTCCATGCTCGGCCTGACGGCCATTCTCGACGAGGCACGGCCTGGCGACCGGGTGCTGCTCGTATCGTTTGGGTCGGGCGCCGGCAGCGATGCCATCTCGATGCGCGTCACAGACAGGATCGACGAGCGACGCAGTCGCGCTCCACGCACCCGGGCCTACATCGAGCGGCGCAAAGAGATCGACTATGGAACGTACGTGCGGTATCGGAAAATGTTGCACATGCATTAGAACGTGATAGGTGATGCGTGATACGTGAGATCACGCATCACGCATCACGCATCAGGCCCATTATCCTCCCGACGACGCAAGTGTTACGCCCGGCTCTGTCATGGCCGCCGGGTCGAGGATGCGATCCAGCTCATCCTCAGAAAGCTCCGTCACCTCACGGGCTACCTCACGGATTGTCTGGCCAGTCTTGGCAGCCTGCTTGGCGATGTTGGCAGCGGCGTCGTAGCCGATCACTGGCGCCAGCGCCGTGCCGGTCATCAACCCCCGTTCGACCATTGTC
>DATHUZ010000733.1:0-3969 GCA_035461725.1 Anaerolineae bacterium | reverse complement strand
ACGGCCAGGGTGTCCTTGAAGGGCCAGTTGGGCGACTGCTGCATGAGCTCGCGCATCTTGGTGAGGATCGCGGTGCGGTCGGCCATCATCCTGAGCGCGGCGGCATGGAGCTCCTCTTGGCTGAGCAGATCCTCCTGGATGGCGAGCAGGCGCCGGTAGATGCTGTCGAGCACACGCTCCTTGGCGCCGTCGATCTGCTGGTGCACGCCCCAAAGCGGCAAAAAGAGGGAAAAGATGCTGATCATTGAGAGGAGGATCACGAGGTAGCCCGCCTGCCGCGGGGGGCCGAGCAGGACGATTGGGATCAAGATCATCGCCACAATCGGCAAGCTTCCAAGCAGCGCCAGGCGGCCGAAAGGCAACAAATTCGACTGGTCAAAGACGTTGACCTCGAGTGGCTCGTTGGCCAGGCCGCGCAGCGCGCGTGCGTGGCGGATGGCGCAATAGACCAGGCAGAAGATCAGCCAGCCCAGCAGGGTGTAGGTGAACACGACGAACGCGGCAGCCATTGGAGACGCAGGCAGTCCACCGGCGTCGTTCAGTAGATCGGCATCCAGGCCGATGAAGAAAAACAGGACAGTACCCAGGGACACAGCGAGCAGCCCAAGCTCGATTCGTGGGGAGGCGGTCACCAGCCGCCGAGCGTACCGTTCATACACCTCGTCGCTCACGTGCACCGACGGGCGCAAGTCGTTCAGCGCCTCGATCGACGCGTTCTTAAGAATACGCAAGTGGGTGAGGATATAGAGCGCCAGGACCGGGAGCACCAGGCTTGGTCCGACGTGGGCGAACGACGGGTCGACGAGGACCAGCTCGAACAACTGCTCGCCCGCGGCGATGGCGGTTACGATGGCGACGACAAGCCAGTAGGGTACAGGCAAGCGATCGAGAAGGCCCATCGGCCACGACGCCCACGGATGGACGGCCTCGCCGGTCTTGTGCTCATCGCGCTGGCGTACGCTGGTCGTTGCTTCGTCCAGTGCGCGCGCCAGCGCTTTTGCTTCCTCCATTCCGGTCACACTGCTCATCCTTCTCTTCCCGGCATCCCTGACTGCGTGAGCGCAGGGCGGTATAATTGCAGAATTATACCACGAATATCATATAAAGTCAAGTGGTGAGAAACGACGAGTATCGCGCAGAATTGTAAGGCCAGGCACAACCCGGAGGGTGTGTTACACGGCTGCCCCACGATTCTGCGCGATACTCGAAAACGGCCGGGAGTTTGGCCTTTTACAGGAGGGCGTAGTAGTGAACGAGCGTGTCAATGGCACGGGCAAACGTAGGCAGGTGGAACTTTTCGTTGGGTGCGTGCGCATTGTCGTCGGGCAGGCCAAAGCCCATCAGGACGACGGGCGCGCCGAGCACGTCCTGGAACTCGGTGACGATCGGCAGGGTGCCGCCGCCGCGCATGTAGACAGGTGCGGTGCCAAAACCGAGCTCGTAGGCACGGTGCGCCGCCCGGAGCGCGGGCAGGTTTGGATCTATGTACGCAGGGCGCGCCAGCCCGAGGGTGTGGACAGCCACCTGGACGGTGTTGGGGGCCAGGGCCAACACGTGCTCGGTGAAGAGGCGGGCGATCTCGGCCGGGTCCTGGTGTGGCACCAGGCGCATCGACAACTTGGCCGACGCGCGGGCGGGGATCACTGTCTTTTTGCCCTCGCCGGTAAAGCCGCCGGGCATGCCGTGGATGTCAAGCGTGGGGCGCACGGCGGTGCGCTCGACGGCGGTATAACCGGCCTCGCCGGCGAGTGCCGGGGAGCCGGTGAGCGCACGTGCCTCGGCGTCGCCCATCGGCACGGCGGCCAGGAGCCGGCGCTCCTCGTCGCTCAGCGGCTGAACGCGGTCGTAAAAACCGGGGATGTTCACCCGGCCGGTCGCCGGGTCCTTCAACCGGGCCAGGATCTGGACGAGCACGTTAAAGGGGTTGTCGACGATGCCGCCAAAGGTGCCGGAATGGAGGTCGATGGCGGGGCCTTGCACGTCGATCTGCATGTAGGCCATGCCACGCACGCCGTAGGTGATCATGGGCAGGTCGGGCCCGAGGATGCCGCTATCGCAGATGAGGATGGCATCGGCGGCCAGCCTGGCCTCGTGGTCGCGCACAAAGGCCGCCATGTTGGGGCTCGAGATCTCTTCTTCGCCCTCGAGCATGATCTTGAAATTGACCGGCAGCCGGCCGGCCGTGTGCAGGTAGGCGCGCACGGCGGCAATGACGGCCATGAGCTGGCCCTTGTCGTCGGAGGCGCCGCGGGCAAAGAGGTTTTCGCCGCGCACGTCGGGCTCGAAGGGAGGCGTGGTCCACTCGTCGACGGGGTCGACCGGCTGGACGTCATAGTGGCCGTAGGCGAGGAGGGCGGGCGCGTCGCTGCCGGCGCCCAGCCATTCGCCATAGACGACGGGATGGCCGGCGGTGGACATGAGCTCTACCGTTTGCAGGCCGCTGTCGTGAAGGTAGGTTGCCAACCACTCGGCGGCGCGCTGCATGTCGGGGGCGTGGTCGGGGAGCGTGCTGACGCTCGGGATGCGGAGCAGGTCGACGAGGGCGTCGACGGTTGCCTGCCACTGTTGGTGTGCGTACTCGAGCGCGCTGGGTTGCATCTCTCTCTCCCGGTCGATCCGACCTCAATTCTGGCTAGCCGACGCTGTAGTTATTATGCAACGGTTGCGCAGTTGTGTCAAGTCAAGCGGGCGCGATTAGTTGTTTTGCATGATCCCCACAGGGTAAACCATCAAACAGCCGAACAGTGAGCTCCCCCCCTCTCCCTCCGGGAGAGGGGCCGGGGGTGAGGGAGATCGACTCTGGCTCTGACAAACCGTTAGTGCATCAGCGGGCGAACGCTCTTGCATGACGGTGCGAGTCGGGGTATAATGGGAGCGAGGAGGTGGTGGGATGCAGATCACGCACGTAGAAGTGATTCCCGTCGAGCTAAAGCTGCGGCTGCCCTTCCGGGGGTTGGCGCACGCCGAGGACGTGGACAAGGTCGATGCCGTCTTTGTGCGGGTCGACACGCGTGGTGGGCGGGTGGCGTGGGGCTGCGCCGCCTTTGACCCAACGCTGACGGGGGAGACGCTGGAGCAGGTGCTGCGCGTGTGCCGGGCGTGCGCCGACAGGGCGCTCGACCTGAACCCGCTCAACACCGAGTTTGCACTGGCCGAGCTGATGCCCCTGACCGAGGGAACGCCGTCGGCGCGCTGCGCGTTCGACATCGCCTTCTACGACCTGCTCGGCCTGGCGGCCGGCCTGCCGCTGCACCGGTTATTGGGCGGCTATCGCCACAAGATCCAGACCTCGATCACGCTCAGCCTGGCGCCGGTGGCCGAGACGGTCAAGATGGCACACGAGCGGGTGCGGCAGGGATTTCGCATCCTCAAGCTGAAGGGCGGGCTCGACCCGGAGGACGACGTGCACCGGGTGCGGGCGGTGCGCCGCGCGCTGCCCGACCTGGTGTTGCGCCTCGACGCGGAACAGGGGTACACGATCCAGCAAGCGCTCGACGTGGCACGCGCGCTGGAAGGCGAGATCGAGATGCTGGAACAGCCAACGCCGGCCGATGACCTCGACAGCCTGTTCGAGGTGACGCAGAGCAGCCCCGTGCCGATCCTGGCCGACGAGAGCCTGACGGGGCCGGCGTCGGCGCTCGCGCTGGCAGGGAGACATGCGGCGCACGGGATGAGCATCAAGCTTGCCACGTGCGGCGGGCTGCACTGCGGGCGCCAGGTAGACTCGATCGCGCGCGCCGCCGGCATGTCGGCGATGGTGGGGTGCATCAACGAGCCGGCGCTGCTCATCGCGGCCGGGCTCGGCCTGGCACTGAGCAGCCCGAACGTGCACTATGGCGACCTGGACGGCCACTTTGACATCGAAAACGACCCGACGATACCCGGCTTTCTGTTCGAGGATGGCTGGCTGGTGGCGCACGACGTGCCGGGGCTGGGGTGTGTCGTCGAGCTGTAAGCGGCTGGCCGGCC
>DATHUZ010000732.1:0-4052 GCA_035461725.1 Anaerolineae bacterium | reverse complement strand
TACCTGCTTGGCAAGCAGCCGCCGGCGTTTGACCTGCTCTATTGGAACAGCGACGGCACGCGGGTGCCGGGCAGGGTACACTCGTTCCTGCTGCGCGAGATGTTCCTGGGGAACAAGCTCAGGCAGCCGGACGCGATCGAGGTCCGGGGCGTGGGGATCGACACGCGGCGGATCACGGCGCCCGCCTACGTGGTGGCGGCTAACAGCGACCACATCGTGCCGTGGCGCGGTGCCTTCACCATGCGCGAGATAGCGGGCGGGCCGGTGCGCTTTGTGCTGGCGGAGAGTGGGCACATCGCGGGGATCATCAATCCGCCGGCGGCGAACAAGCGGCGCTACTGGGCGCACAAAGCGGGGGAAGAGGTCGAGGACCCGGACCGGTGGCTGGTGGGGGCCGACGAGCACCCGGGAAGCTGGTGGCCCGACTGGGTGGCGTGGCTGGCAGAGCGCTCGGGCGAGAGGGTGGCGCCGCCGGCGATGGGGAGCGAGGAGTATCCGGCGGTGGGGGATGCGCCGGGGACGTATGTGCTAGAGTAGGCAAGCGGGTACCGGGGAGTGGGGAATTGGGAGGAGTACGCGGATGAGTGAGAAGGGTGAAGAGAAGGAGGCGGGGGCGCAGGACCCGTTCGCGCAGATGGTGCAGTTCTACGACGACTGGACCAGGGCGTGGGCCGGGGCGATGAGTGAAACGGTCAAGAGCAAGGGGTTCGCCGACACGATGGCCCAGCAGATCGAGGGCGGGCTGAGTGCGGCGCGGCTGTGGCGGCGGCAGATGGCCGAGGTGATGGAGCAGTCGCTGCAGCAGATGAGCCTGCCGACGCGCAAAGACGTGTCGAGCCTGGCCGAGCGGATGACGCAGATCGAGATGCGCCTGGACGACCTGGAAGCCAAGGTGGACGAGGTGCTCGACCACCTGAAAGCGGGCTAGCACTTTGAGGGGAGAACGGCTGTGACGGCGCAAGAGGGTGGGTACACCCCCGAGCAGGTGGAACGTGGGGCCACCCGCTATCTACGGGGGATGAAGGCGGTCGTCGATTCACTCGACGTGCCGGTGGGGCTGACGCCCAAAGAGGTGGTGTGGACGCTGAACAAGACGCGCCTCTACCGCTACGTGCCCACGCGCCCGCCCGAGGAGCGCCACCCGGTGCCGCTGCTGCTCGTCTATGCCCTGATCAACAAGCCCTTTATTTTCGACCTCGCCCCGGGCAGGAGTTTCGTCGAGTACATGCTGGGCGAGGGGTTTGACGTCTATTTGCTCGACTGGGGCGCGCCCGGCGTGGAGGACAGGCACACCACCTTCGACGATTACGTGACCGAATACCTGCGGCGGGCGGTGCGCAAGCTGCGCCGCGTCTCGGGCGCGGACGAGATCTCGATCCTCGGCTACTGCCTGGGCGCGACGCTGGCGGTGGTGTACGCCGCGCTCTATCCCGAGGTGCCAGTCCGCAACCTGATCTTGCTCACGGCGCCGGTCGATTTCACCGAGCGGCCGGCGGGGTCGCTGTCGATGTGGCTGGAGGAGGAGCGGCTCGACCTGGACCGGCTGATCGGGGCCTTTGACAACGTGCCGGGCGAGCTGATCCGGACGTGGGCCAAGATGCTCAAGCCGGCGGAGAATTTCGTCGGCGCGTACGTCACCCTCTGGAAGCAGATGGACGACGCGGCGGCGGTGCACGGCTGGCAGGCGATCAACCGTTGGGTGGAGGACGTCATCCCCTTCGCCGGCGCCGCGTTTCGCCAGTTCGTGGTGGACTATTTGCGGGGCAACAAGCTGATCCGGGGCCAGCACGAGGTGCAGGGCCGGCGCGTGGACCTGGCGAATATCGACGCGTCGCTGCTGAACATCCTGGCCGAGTTCGACCACCTGGTGGCGCCGTCGCAGGGGGAGACCATCATGGAGGCGGTATCGAGCAGCGACAAGGAGCTGCGCATCATCCCCTCTACCCACGTGGGCATCATGGCCAGTGCCCGCGCGCGTCACAAGCTGTGGCCGCAGATCGCCGAGTGGCTGGCGGCACGGTCGGGGGCGGCGGATGTTTAAGAAGGTGCTGATCGCCAACCGGGGCGAGATCGCGGTGCGGGTGGTGCGCGCGTGCCGCGAGATGGGGATTGCCACGGCGGCGGTCTATTCCGAAGCCGACAGGCGGGCGCTGCACGTGCGCTATGCCGACGAGGCGTACGCCATCGGCCCGGCGCTGGCGCGCGAGAGCTACCTGCGCATCGACAGGCTGATCGAGGCGGCCCGCGACAGCGGCGCGGACGCGCTCCACCCGGGCTATGGCTTTTTGTCCGAGAACCCGGCGCTGGCTCGTGCGTGCAAAGAGGCGGGGATCGTCTTTATCGGCCCACCGGCCAGCGCCATCGCCGCCATGGGCGACAAGGTGACGGCGCGGCAGTTGATGGAAGAGGCCGGGGTGCCGCTCGTGCCGGGCACCGGTGCCGGGCTGAGCGACGAGGAGCTGGCGGCGCGTGGACGAGAGATCGGGTTTCCGCTCTTTGTAAAGGCGGCGGCGGGCGGGGGCGGCAAGGGGATGCGGGTTGTGGACGACCCTGTTGAGCTGGAGCGGGCGCTGGCCGCGGCACGGCGCGAGGCCGAGAAGGCGTTCGGCGACGACAGGGTATACCTGGAAAAGGCGCTGGCCGGCGCGCGGCACGTCGAGATCCAGGTGCTGGCCGACGCACATGGCAACACCATCCACCTCGGCGAGCGCGAGTGCTCGATCCAGCGCCGCCACCAGAAGCTGGTGGAAGAGGCACCGTCGCCCGTCGTCGACGAGGCGCTGCGGGCGCGCATGGGCGACGTGGCGGTGCGCGCGGCGCGCGCGGTGGGCTATGTCAATGCCGGCACGATCGAATTTCTCCTCGACGGCGATCAGAACTTTTACTTCCTGGAGATGAACACGCGCCTGCAGGTAGAGCATCCCGTCACCGAGATGGTGACGGGCGTCGACATGGTAAAGGAGCAGATCCGGGTGGCGGCGGGCGAGCGGCTGAGTGTGAGCCAGGACGACGTGCGGCCGCGGGGGTGGGCCATTGAGTGCCGCATCACGGCCGAGGACCCCTACAACGGCTTTTTGCCGGCCAGTGGGCGGGTGATCCGGCTGGCGCAGCCCGGGGGGTATGGCGTGCGCGTCGACGGCGGGCTGTTCGAGGGGATGGAGGTGTCGCTCTATTACGACCCACTCCTTGCCAAGCTGATCGCCTGGGGGCACACACGCGACGAGGCGATCGGGCGGCTGCGCGGGGCGCTGCGCGAGTTCCGCATCGTGGGGCTGCCGACGTCGATCCCGTTCCACAGGTGGCTGGTCGAGCAGCCGGCGTTCCTCGACGGCGAGTTTGACACGACGTTTCTGCCGCCCGATTTCAGCTTGCCGCCGGGCGAGCAGGAAGAGCCGCTGCGGCTGGCGGCGATCGTGGCCACGCTGCTGAGCCACGAGGCGCGGCAGCGCTTTCAGCCCCGGACGCCCTGCGACGATGGCGATGAAGCGAGCACCTGGCGGCCGCAGGGGTGGAAGCTGGCCGGCCGCTGGCAGAGGTTGGCACAATGAAGTACGTCGCCACGGTGGAGGGCCGCGAGTACGAGATCGAGCTGACGGACGCCGGCGTGCTGGTAGACGGCGTGCTGCACGACGTGGACCTGCAAGCGATCGACGGCGGCTTTCACTATTCGCTGCTGGTGGGGCCATGCTCGCACGAGCTGTTCGTGGAGCGGTGCGAGGACGTGTGCCTGGTGGGGCTGCGCGGGCGGCGCTACCACGTCAAGGTGGAGGATGAACGGGAGCGGCGCTCCGGGGTCCGATCGCCTGCCGTGCGCGACGCGGCCGGCAGGGCCGAGGTGGTCAGTCCGATGCCGGGGATGGTGGTGGCGGTACTGGTGGAAGAAGGGCAGCAAGTAATCACGGGCCAGGGGCTGGTAATCGTGGAAGCAATGAAGATGGAGAACGAGATCCGCACGCCGGTGAACGGGGTGGTAGAGAGCGTGGCGGTGGCCGCGGGCCAGGGCGTGGCCCAGAATGACCTGCTGGTGCGGGTGGGACCGGGATAACCCCATG
>DATHUZ010000731.1:0-7961 GCA_035461725.1 Anaerolineae bacterium | reverse complement strand
GCCATAGTAGTAGCCGCCCACGTACGCCATTGGACGACAGCGATCATGGTCGATCCGGCCCCTGTCGTCGAGCACGGCTTCATCCGCCTGGACGGCGACGACCTCTCCCACAAACAGATCGTGCGTGCCCAGTGCCAGGCGGTGGCTGACGACGCACTCGAGTGCCACGGGGCACCCGGCGATGAGCGGGGTGCGCACCTTTGTCCCCGGCACAGGCGTCAGACCGCAGGCTACCCACTTGTCCACCTCGCGCCCCGATACCTGCCCGCAATAGTCGACGGCGTCTGCCTGGTCGGCACGCGGCAGGTTGACGACAAACTCGCCTGTCTCTACGATCAGCCCGTGTGAGTGGCGCCCCGGGCGTACTCCGATGCCAACCATGGGCGGCTCGGAGCACAATGTCCCCACCCAGGCGAGGGTGATGATGTTTGGCGTCTCGATCCCGCAGCTCACGAGCACCACGGGCACGGGAAAGAGCGCTGTACTGCCCGGCTTGATAACTTTCACGATCTCTCCTTTCTGATGGCTGCCAGCACCCGCTCGGGCGTGGCCGGCAGCTCGCGCACACGTGCGCCGCACGCGTGGTAAATGGCATTGACGACGGCCGGCGCCGTGGGCAGCGTCGCGGCCTCCCCCAGCCCCTTGGCCCCGTACGGCCCCCAGCGGCTCGGCACCTCGACGGGAATGACGTCGATGTGGGGCATGGAACAAAAGGTAGGCAGATAGTAGTCGGCGAGGCCACGGGTGACGCCGGGCACGTACTCTTCCATCAGCGCCGCGCCCAGGCTCATCAGCACGGCCCCCTCGATCTGCCCTTCCACGCCCTGGCGATTGATGACACGGCCCACGTCGTGCGCCGCCACGACGCGCGCCACGCGCACCTCGCCGGTGCCCAGATTCACCTCGACCTCGGCCACGTGGGCGCCGGCGACGAAAAAGGGCAGGTACTCGGGTCGCTCGCCCGCGGCGAGGAGCTGGTCTACCTGCGGGCTAAAGGCCGCCACCAGCCGGCGCCGCAGCCCGATGCGCTCCATCTCGGCCGCAACACTCGAGAGAGAGACCACGCTGCCGCCAGGCGCCACCACCGAGTCGGTGTCGACCTTCAGGCTGTCGGGCGGCCTGTCGAGCATCTCGGCCGCCGTGCGCTGAATGTGCGCCTTCAGAGCGCGTCCCGCCTCGGCGACCGCACCGCCCACCCAATAGGTACTGCGCGACGCACCCTGGATCCCACTGTCGAGCGTATGCGCCGTGTCGGCGTTCACCAGGCGCAGCGAGCGCGCGTCGACGCCCAGTGCTTCGGCCGCGATCTGGCCGATCGCCGTCGTCGTCCCCTGCCCGTAGTCAGGGGCCGAGAAAAAGAGGGTGATGGCGCCGTCGAGGCCCAGCTCCGCCTCCGCGTGGCACGCGATCGAGCCCGACTTGCCAAAGCGGTACCACATACCCGCCACGCCGGCCCCTCGCCGCCACGGGCCGTCAGCCTGCCTGTTCCAGCTACCCGCCTCTTCTACCGCGCGCCGGTAGTGGGGCCGCACCGCCTCCAGGCACTCGCGGTAGCCGAGTGTCTCTGCCGGCCTGTAACCGAGAAAGGTCTCTTCCTCGCCGGCGAGCGCGTTCTGCATCCGCAAATCGAGCGGATCGATCCCCAGCCGCTCGGCCAGCTCGTCGAGCGTGCACTCACGGCCAAACGTGGACTGGGGTGTGCCGAAACCGCGCATCTGCCCCGCCTTGGGCCCATTGGTATACACCGCCCACGCGCGGCCATCGACCGCCTGCCAGCGATAGGGCCCGCCTCCCGCCACCAGCGCGTACTGCGGAATGTACCACCCGTCGCAGTCGTACGCCCCCGTGTTTGCCACGATGCGCAGGTGGAGGCCCGTCAGTCTGCCGTCGCGCCTCGCTCCCACCCTGTAGTCCATCCGGTAGGGGTGGCGCTTGGGCGATGCTGCGAACGACTCGTGCCGGCTGTAGATGAGCCGCACGGGCCGCCGCGCGTGAAAAGCGGCCAGCGCACCCGCCATCAGCGGCCAGGGGTCCTGCTTGCCACCGAACGCCCCCCCCGTCGGCGGAGTGATGACGCGCACCCGTTCGAGCGGCAGCCCCAGCAGGCGCGAGATCCACCCCTGCGCCCAATGGGGCTCCTGGTGGCCCGCGACGACGACGATCCGCTCACCGCCGGGCACCTCCTCGACGTAGCTCAACACCGACTCGCGCTCCAGCGCCGCGTGCTCGATAAAGGGTGTGAAATAGTGGGTCTCGACCACCTCTTCGGCCTGCCCCATCGCCTCGTCGAGATCACCATAGAGGATCTCGTAGCTGTTGAGGACGTTTCCACCGCCATGGACCGCCGGCGCACCTTCATCCAACGCCTCGCGCGCGCCATACACGTGCGGCAGCGGCTCGTACTCGACGGCCACAGCACCCGCTCCCGCCGCTGCCGCCTCGGGCGACCGGGCGATTACGAGGCCGACCGCGTCGCCCAACATGCGCACCGAGCCACCGGGCGGGTTGAGCAGCGGCTCGTCGCGGCTGTAGCCCTCGAGTGAGTTGAGGCCGGGAATGTCGGCGGCGGTCAGCGCGTGGAGCACGCCTGGCAGCGCGAGCGCGGGCGCCACGTCGATCGACACGATCCGCGCGTGCGGATGAGGGCTGCGCACGAGGGCGGCATAGAGCATACCCGCCATCTTATAGTCCTCGGCATAGCGGGCACGCCCCGTCACCTTGTCGGCCGCGTCGACGCGCACCTCCGAGCCTCCGATCGGCCGGGGCGGCGGCGCGCCCGCTGGCGGGCGAGGCTCTCCGCGCAGCTCGGCGGCTGACGCCTGCACCGCCTGGACGATCTTGACATAGCCGGTGCAGCGGCACAGGTTGCCCGCCAGCGCCTCCACGATCTGGGCCTCGCTCGGCGCCGGCTCGCGTGCCAGCAGCGCCGCCGCCGAGACGAGCATGCCGGGCGTGCAGTAACCACACTGCACCGCGCCATGGTCGATGAACGCCCGCTGCAGGGCATGCAGCCTGCCCGGCTCACCCAGCCCCTCGACGGTTAGCACCTGGCGGCCCGCCACCTTGAGGATGGGCGTCAGGCAGGAGCGCACCGCCTGGCCGTCGAGGAGGACGGTGCACGCACCGCACTCACCCTCGCCGTCGCAGCCCTGCTTGGTCCCCGTCAGGTCGAGCACCTCGCGCAGCACGTGCAGCAGCGTGCGCGACGGATCGACGGCGACCGCCACCTCACGGCCGTTCAGTGTGAACGTGATTTCTACCAGGCCGGCCGGCATGATCAGGGCACGATCACCGTGCGCACCTCGCCGCCGAACGCTGCCAGGGCATCCATCACCCGGTTGATCTCGGCAGCGTCGAGGGGGACCGTGCGCGCGACGACACTCGACAGATCGAGCTTGCCCTGGCGGACGAATTCGATCAGGACCGGCAGCTCCCACAGCAGGTGGTCCGACGCGCCAATGATCTCGGCTTCGCGGCCTATGACGTCATGGTAGGTGTCGACCGCGATCGTCTCGCCGGTAATCCCCGCCAGCGCTGCCCGCCCCTGGACCGCCAACGAGCGCACCGCCTGCTCCATGGTGATGGGCAGGCCGATCACCTCGACCGCGACGTCGACGCCGCGCCCGCCAGTCAAGTGCCGGATCTCTGCCACGGGCTCCACCTCGCGCGCGTTGATCGGGACGGCGCCATAGGCCGCCGCCTGCCCCAACTTGTCAGAGTTTATGTCGACCGCATAGACCGCGACAGCGCCCATGGCCCGGGCGAGCTGGATGGCCGACATGCCGAGGCCGCCCGCGCCAAACACCGCGACGGTGTCGCCCGCCGCCAGGCGCGCCTTGCGCAGCGTGTGGAACGCAGTCGACGACGAGCACATCATGATCGCCGCCTGCTCAAAGGGCACGTCGTCGGGCAGGGGCACCGCGTTGCGCGCCGGCACGGCGATATATTCCGCATACCCGCCGTCGACGTGCTTGCCGATCATCTTGCCCGTCGTGCAAAACTGCTCGTGGCCCGTGCGGCAGTAGGCGCACTCGCCACACGTGAGCAAATAGTGCAGGCAGACCCGGTCGCCTGGCTGCACGCCCGTCACGCCCGGGCCGACTTGCTCGATCACGCCTGCCACCTCGTGCCCCAACGTCTGCGGCAGTGTGCCCACGCCCGACGTCCCCGCGCGATAGTGGACGTCCGAGTGGCAGATGCCGGCGGCCTTGACGCGCACCAGCACCTCCCCCTCGCCCACGGTGGGTCGTGGGATCTCGTACATCTCAAGAGGTTTTCCAATCTCGACCAGACGAACCGCTTTCATGCTCCCTCCACTGCTTCTTTGCCAGCGCGCTGTATGCCAGGGACTCGTTCCGGGGGCGGCCACGCTGGATCGCCCGCGCCCCGTCCATAGTATATGGAGACCTCGCCGGTTAGGCAAGTTCAGGATGGGCCGGGACGCGACGCTTGAAGCAGTGCCGGTCGTGCCAGGCGCATTTGACGTGCGCCGGTGAACGTGCTAAGATAAGGTGTGATTATGGAGATGACCGCAGCGATATCTTTCTGGTTCTCCACGACGGAGGCGAGGCGATGAGCAAAGCAGAGGCACGCTACGTCGTCCTGGTTCTGCTCCTTGTCCTCGTGCTGCTCGCCGCCGCCGTGCCCATGGTCGCCAGCGACATCTTTCGCCAACCCTACGCTCCGATCTGGGACGATATTCATCGCACGCTGGCCCGGTTCGATCTCAGCTACAACCCACCCGGAGGAGGCGCTCCGCCCCAGTGGCCTTTCTGGAGAGCGCCAGCCGACGCCGGTCTCTACCACCGGGCTCTGAGACTCGCCACCGCCGATGGCCTCGAGCTGGCGGCATGGTTCGTGCCGGTTGCGGCAGAGGGCGCGCCGACGGTGTTGTTGGCGCATGGCCTCCTGAGCTCCAAATCGAGCATGCTGCGCTTTGTGCCCTGGCTGCACGAGGCGGGTTACAATGTCCTGCTCTTTGATTTTCGCGGTCACGGCGACAGTGACCTGCGCCCGACCACCATCGGCCCGGAAGAAATGATAGATGTGCAGGCTGCGCTCGACTGGCTCGAGGCCGAGGGGGTGGGCGATCGCGTGGCCGGCCTGGGCACGAGCCTGGGTGCCGCCGCGCTGGTGAACACCGCCCTCCACGACGAGCGCCTCGATGCGCTCATCCTGGACAGCCTGTTCGCCGACTGGAGCGACACGGATTTTGCCAGCGGGTATCGCCTCTCGCCTGATTGGCTGGTGCCCGGTGTCCCGAGCCCGGAAGAGATGCTGCCCGCCGTCTATGTCCCAATTTTCATCATCCACGGCACCGGGGACATTTTGACCCACGAGCATCACGCCCGGCGTTTGTACGCAGCCGCGAACGAGCCCAAAGAGATCTGGATCACCGACTCGGGCCACGCCTGGTCGGCCTGGACCTACCCTGACGAGTACCAGCAAAAGGTCCTCGATTTTCTGGAAAGGGTACTATCGCGTTAGCGTGGTTCGACCCGCTGCCACCTGACGAAGGGAATCTGGATACGCACGCATGATAGAACAGGACATCGTGGAAGTAAAAGAAGGCTTGCTGGAAGTAGAAGAGGGCCTACTGGAAGTAGAAGATGGCCTGCTGGATGTGGAAGAGATCGAGGATACCAGGCACGCTTATCCTCGCCTGTGGGAGGTGGACACGCTGCGCGGCCTGGCCATTGTCGCGATGGTCGCTTACCACGTGGTGTTCGATCTGGCCTTTTTTGACGTGTATACCGGCGACATCCACTCCCCCGGATGGAAGCTCATTGCCCGCAGCATTGCCTCGACGTTTATGCTGGTCATGGGTATCTCTTTGACGCTCAAGTACCGCCGGCTGGAGGCCAGGCTGGACGCGCGGCAGATAGCCCGGACCTATTTGCGGCGAGGCGCCACGTTGTTTGCCTGGGGGTTGGTCATCAACGTCGTGACCTATTTCACGCTGGACGACAGGTTTGTGCTCTTTGGCATTTTGCACCTGCTGGGGCTGTCCACCATCCTGGCTTTTCCCTTTTTGCGATCGCGCCGGGCCAGCCTGATCGGCGGCGTCGCCGCCATTGCTACCGGGGTGGGCCTGGGCGATGTGCGCGTCCTGTTCCCCTGGCTGCACTGGCTGGGGGTGCGGCAGCTCGGGCGCTCTTCGGTGGACTTTTTTCCTGTCTTTCCCTGGTTTGGCGTCGTCCTCCTGGGGATCTGGGTCGGGCTGACCTTCTACCCGCGCGGCAGCCGCCTGTGGGCGATGCCCGACCTGTCACACACGCTCCCGGTCCGGCTGCTCACCTACCTGGGGCAGCATTCGCTGACCATCTATTTGATCCACCAGCCGGTTCTCCTCGGACTGATGATCGTGCTCGGCATCGGCTCCCTGTAGGGCGGCTCGCACTGTACCCGGCACCCGGTGCATCCCATCGTGCAGCGTCTATCAGCCCGACCTGGGCATCTCGACCACACCCGGCAAAACGCCACAGAGTCAAAGAATAGTTCGCGCCGTCGCTCCCCCGACCAAGGTCGGGCCTCCACCTTGCCCGCGAGCTCATACGCGTTCGCCCTCCCGCCAGGCAGCGGGGGACTTGACGTACGGGGGTAGAACCGCTATAATCGGCACACATCCCGACCGGCCTGGAGCCGGTCCATGGAGCGCCCGATGTGACGCACGCGATAGCGACGAGACCGAACCGCACCTTGACACACAGGCTCGCGCGCCAGGAGGCCATCGCGCTGGGCCTGTTGGCCCTGCTGATCGTCTTTCACCTGGTGAACAACTGGCTGTGGCTGAGCGCCAACGAGGTGGAGTACAGCTTTGACCGGCTGTACCACCAGGTCACCAGCCTGGCCTACTATGACACGCTGCGCCAGGGCGTGAGCCTGCAGAGCCTCTTTGCGGCGCTCACCTGGAGTGATTACTATCCGCCGCTCGTGCACCTGCTCGTGACCCTCTTTTACGCGCTGTTTGGTGTGTCGGTGGACGTATCGGCCATGGCGAACAGCGTCTTTGTGATCCTGCTCCTGGTAGCGGTGTACGACGTCGGACGCCGCTTCGGAGGGCCGTGGACCGGGCTGCTGTCGGCCTTTATCGTGTCGACCTTCCCCATCGTCTTTTCGATGAGCCGCTACCTCTACATCGACTTTGCCCTGCTCTCGCTGGTGGCGGTGAACGTGGCGCTGCTGCTGCGCGCCGACCGGTTCCGCCACAGGGGCTACTCGCTCCTCTACGGCCTCAGCCTGGGGCTGGGCCTGCTTACCAAGTGGACTTTTGCCGCCTTTGTGGCGGCGCCGCTGCTAGCGGTGCTGGTCGCGCCCGGCACGCTGCGTGCCGTGTGGGAAGCCTTGCGCAGCCGAGAGGGGCCGGCGAATGAAGAGGCTCTACGTGTTCTGGGGAACGGCACGGCTGAAGCCGCTACTACGAACGGGCACTCGTGGCGAAGGGTGGGAGGGGCGTCGCTGATCGGGCTGGCGGTGACCGCGCTCTGGTTCGTGCCGAATGTGGCTGCGACGGCGGCGCTGCCGCTCGGCTACGCCCTGGTGCCCCTCTCCTGGGTGCTGTGGACCGTTGCCGCCTACCTGATCCTATCCCCTGCGGCGCAGGGCACCAACCTGCTGGCCGCGCTGGCACTGGGCGCGTGCGTGGCCGGAAGCTGGTATCTCACCCGCATCGACTTTGTGGCCGGTTTCTGGCTCAACGCCTACGGCAAGCCGACCGGGCGGTCGTGGGGCTTTCGTGGTTACCGCTACTATTTGATCCACGAGCAGCTCTCGCCCCTCTACGTCGCCGTACTGCTCGCGGCACTGCTCATCCTGGCCGTGTGGCGCTGGCGGAGGGCAGGCTCCTGGCGGGGCGTGCTGCCGCGGCGGCTGGAAGAGTGGATCCTGCTGCTGTGGGCCGTCGTGCCCTATGTCGTCTTTTCGATCCAGGTGAGCATCATTCACTCGCGCTACATCATGCC
>DATHUZ010000730.1:0-11445 GCA_035461725.1 Anaerolineae bacterium | reverse complement strand
GACGCTCCAGCGCCTCCTCACCGCCGCCATCCTGGCCGTGGCGAGCCTGATCGGCCTCGGCGCCTTCTTCTACCCCTTCCTCGTGCCGCCGCAGGCCGGCGTCGCGGCTTCCATGGCCCACGTGCACGACGCCCCCCTCGTCTTTGTGCTGCTCGTGGTGCTCTGCCTGGCCGCCGTCTTGGGCAGCATGTCGGCAGGCACCATGAACGCCAAGCTGATCGCCGTCCTCGGCATCCTGACCGCGGCCAACGCCGTGCTGCGCGGTGTGCAGGGCCCGGGCGGATTTTCGCTCGTCTTTTTGCTGCCCATCCTGTGTGGCTACGTCTATGGCCCCACGTTTGGCTTTCTCCTCGGCGTCTTTTCCCTCGCCGTGTCGGCCTTTATCGGGTTCGGCGTGGGCCCGTGGCTGCCCTACCAGATGTTCTCGGCAGGCTGGGTGGGGCTGATGTCCGGCTGGCTGCCGCGGCTTGGCAGCCGGCCGCGGGCGCAGGTGGCAATGCTGGCGATCTGGGGGCTGCTCCTCGGATTCCTGTTCGGTATCTTGATGAACGTCTGGTTCTGGCCGTACGTGCTGTCGCCCGGGCAGTCGCAGATGTACTGGGAGGCCGGCATCGGGCTGCGCGAGGCGGTGCGCCGCTACCTCGCGTTCTACCTGGTTACCTCGTTGTGGTACGACCTCCTACGGGCGGCGGGCAACCTCGTCCTGCTGCTCGTTTTCGCCGGGCCTGTCGTGCGCCTGTTGGAGCGATTCCGCCGGCGCTTCTTTTTCGAGGTGCGGGCCGCCTGAGCGCTCAATGCAGAAATTTTAACGAAATAACTGACGTAAACCACTCAACACTTCCAAAATCTGTGGTATACTGGAACTAGCATACGCGAGCATGGCTCGCACATGAGCATGGCCCGCACGCGAGCATGGCTCGCACGTGAGCCACGCTCGCATCTGCGCTGGACCGGACCTTATCAACTTCATATCCCCGTGCACCCCCATCTCTACCCTCTATCTCTACCCTCTACCCTCTCATCCCCCCGTCCCTGCATCGATTTCGACCCCTATCTTCCACTTTCGGCGCGGTTCTGGCGCCCGAGTGGCCGGTATCGATAATTGTTTCTTGTTTTTTCAAAACCCCAACCCCATCGGTTCCCCGCCCCGCCACGCCTCACGCCTCACGCCCCCCGTACTCCGCGTGCCTGGACAAACTCGTCTGCTTGATGTAAACTGGCGCCCAAACCTGATCTCGGCCCGCTGTCTGCCGACGAGGAGACGCAATGAGGCGACATACGTTCAGCGTACTGATCCTGTTGGCAGCGATCGTAGCCCCGGCCTACGTCGCGGACCTGGAGCCGGTAGCCGGCGACCAGCCGGCCGGGCTCACACTCTACTTCTATCGCGACGGCCAGACTGTAGCCGTGCCCCGCCCGGGCGCGCTGAGCGGACACGTGGCCGCCGATGCGCAGACGCTGATCGCGAGCCTGATTGCCGGGCCAACGGATGAGCAAGCCGCCGGCGGCGTCGTGTCGGCCCTGCCCGCGGGCGCGCGCCTGGCTCAGGTCACCGTCGACGGCGACATGGCCACAGTCGACCTCGACCTACCCCCTGGCTCGATCGATCGCCTGGCCGACCCGGCCGTGAGTGACGCGGCCGTCGACCAGATCGTCAAGACGCTCCACCCGCTGGGCCTGAACAAGGTCCTCGTCCGTGTCCTCGACGTCGCCGGCGAGCCCGTCCCTCTGTCCGAGCTCCTGCCGCGCCCCGACGTGCCCGTGCCCACACCGCCGCCCAACGACGAGCCCCTGCCCCCACTGAGCGTCGACCACGCCGGCCAACCCCCCGTGGCGGGGCAGGAGCGGCCGCAGGGAGCACTGACCGGCAAATCGGTCTGGCTGAGTGCAGGACACGGCTCGTACTGGAGCGAGACACTGCAGCGGTGGACGACGCAGCGCCCGAACTGCTACGGCGTCGTCGAGGATCTGTCGAACGCCGAGGCGGTCGACTATTACCTGGCGCGCTACCTCTGGAACGCCGGCGCCGACGTGTGGCTGGTGCGCGACTGGGGATTGAGCCCGCACGAGGTGATCGTCGACAATGACGGCGGCGCGCCGGGCTACGTCGAGACGGGCGCGTGGCAGACGAGCGCATCCGCCGGCTATGGCGGGGGCGGCTACCGCTGGACCACCAGCGTCGAGACCGGCTCGGCGGCGGCGACGTGGACGCCCGAGCTGCCCGAGGCAGGCAGGTATGGCGTGTGGGTATGGTACCTGCACGGCGACAACCGCCCCGTCGACGTCCACTACGAGGTGCACCACGCCGGTGGGGTTACCGGCGTCCGGCTGTCGCAGGAGGTGCACGGCGCGACCTGGCGCTACCTGGGCGAGTTCCAGTTCGACGCCGGGATGATGGGGCACGTGACGCTCCTCAACGACTCGACGGATCCGGGCCAGGCAGTGATCGCCGACGCTGTCCGCTTTGGCAGTGGCGCCGGCACGATCGGCGCTCCGGGCGGGACGAGCGGCCGGCCGCGCTGGGAGGAGGCGGCCAGCTATTGGGCGCAGTACCAGGGCGCGCCGCCGGACGTGTATGGCAGCGACGTCACCGCCCGCCCCCTCTACGCCGAGTGGGAGACGGCCAAGGGTCAGCCGGGCGAGGCGGCGGATGCCGTCTATATCTCGTGGCACACCAATGCCGGCGGTGGCACGGGCACCGACAGTTTCGTGCACGTCAGCGAGCCGACGCCTGGCAGCCTGGCGCTCCAGGACTGGGTGCATGCCGAGCTGGTGGCCGACCTGCGCGCGGCGTGGGACCCGGGCTGGGTGGACCGCGGGCAAAAGTCGGCCGACTTTGGCGAGCTGCGCGAGCTGTCGACCATGCCCGGCGTGCTGCTCGAGGTGGCGTTCCACGACACGGAGGATCCTGGCGACGCCGACGACCTGCGCGAGCCGCTCTTTCGCCAGATCGCCGCGCGCGCGGTCTACCAGGGCATTGTCAAGTACCACGCCGCGCGACAGGGCACTTCGCTGCAGCTTTTGCCAGAACCGCCCCAGCGGCTGGCCGCCCGCTACGTCGGCGGCGGGCAGGTGCGCCTGTCGTGGGCGGCGCCGCCCTGCTGCGACGGTGTGTTGGGCGACGCCGCGACAGAGTACTGGGTGTATCACAGCACCGACGGACGGGCGTTCGACAATGGCACGGCCGCCGGCGGCACGTCAGTCACCCTGCCCGGCCTGGCACCTGGCTCGCTCCACTTCTTCCGCGTGACCGCGGCCAATGGCGGTGGCGAGTCTTTCCCGACGCCCCTGGTGGCGGTGCGCATTCCGGACGCCGGCAGCACAGCCGACCTGCTCATTGTGGATGGCTTTGACCGTCTCGACCAGGACGCGCTGGTGCCGCAGTGGGAGTCACCCTATCTCGGCACGGCGCGGCTCATGTTCCTGGAGCGGATGAACCGCTACGACTATGCCGTCGAGCACGCGCTCGCGCTCGCGGCGTGTGGTGTGTCATTCGACGGCGCCGTGAACGAAGCGGTGGCGGCTGGCGACGTGGCGCTCGCCAGCTATCGCGCGCTAGACTGGCTCACCGGCGAGGATTCGACCGCCGACGCGGCGCTCGACGCGGCCGAGCGCGGCGCCCGGGCCGCCTACCTCGACGGCGGTGGGCGCCTGCTGCTGTCGGGCGCCGACGTCGCCTATGACCTGGGGGGACAGGGGCGCGACCCTGCCTTTCTGCGCGATTACCTCAAGGCCGGGTACGCTGGTGACGAAGGGGCAGGCAGCGAGTTTGGCGGCCTGGAGGGCGGTCCCTTCGCCGGGCTATCCGGCATACTCGACGACGGTACCGGGAACACATACCGGGTCGATGCGCCTGACAGGCTCTCGGCGGCCGCCGACGCCCGGGCCGCCCTTACCTACGCCGGTGGTGCGCCGGCGGGCGTGACGTATGATGGCAGCTTTCGGCTGGTCTACCTCGGCTTTCCGTTCGAAGCGGTAGCCGGCCCGGGTGCACGCCGCGACCTGGCGTGCGCCGCCGCCGGTTACCTGCTCGGGACCGACTCGCCGCCGCTTGTGGAGAGAGAGCGCCTGATCGATCCCGGCTTTGAGGCGGGACTCGATCAGGATGCGTGGCAGGTGACGGCACCCGGCGGCCAGGTCGTGCTCCACCGCGACGACCTGCCGCCCGGCGTGACCCCGGCGAGCGGTGACTGGGCCG
The DNA here is from genome assembly GCA_035461725.1 of Anaerolineae bacterium. Taxonomy (GTDB): domain Bacteria; phylum Chloroflexota; class Anaerolineae; order JAAYZQ01; family JAAYZQ01; genus JAFGIA01. The sequence goes on along the minus strand of DATHUZ010000730.1, from coordinate 7,247 downwards.
CGCAGGTGGGCGGTTACACGCCGGGCGTGCAGAGCACGGCGGCCCTCACCCAGGTGGTGGCACTGCCGGCAGGTGACCCGGCCGCGACGTTGTCGTTGGCGTGGCGCGTGGAGCCTGTGGCGGGCGTGCCCGCGCCAGGCGATTTGCTGTCGGTTCACATCTATGACTTGGCGGGCACGGTCCTGGTCACACCGATCGAGATCGATGGCACGGCCCTGTCCGGCACGTGGCTCACCGGCACGTGGACACTGCCCGGCCTGTCAGGGCAGGTGGTGCAGCTCGTAATGCGCGCCACGACGGCGAACACGGCCTTTTTCGTCGACGATCTCGGCCTCACTACCGCCGGCCCATCCGGGCCGGCCGAGTTTCGCGCACTCTGGGTAGACGCCTACCACGACGGGATCAAGAGCCGCGCCCAGGTGGATAAACTCGTCGAGACGGCGCGGGCCGCCAACGTGAATGCGCTGCTGGTACAGGTGCGCCGCCGGGGCGACACATACTACCCCTCGGCGCTGGAGCCGTGGGCGCCTGATGCCGATCCGGCCTTTGACGCGCTGGCCTACCTGATCGAGGTCGCGCACGGGGCGGGGATCGAGGTGCACGCCTGGGCGACGACGTTGGCCATCTGGAACACCGGCACCTTGCCCGCCGACGCCGCGCACGTCTTTAGCGTCCACGGGCCGGGCGCGACCGGCGACGACTACTGGCTGATGACGAGCGACAGCGGCGGAGAAGCGGCGGGGAACGTCTACTATCTCGATCCCGGCCATCCGGCTGTCGTTGACCACACGGTGCGCGTGTACGAAGAGCTGGTCAGGCGCTACGACCTCGACGGGGTGCACCTGGATCACGTGCGCTACCCGGCACAAAACTGGGGCTACAATCCGGCTTCTCTCGCTCGCTTTCTGGCTGCTACCGGCCGCGACGACGCACCAGAGGGGTCGGACGCCGAGTGGAGCCGGTGGCGGCGCGAGCAGGTCACGGGCCTGGTGCGCCGGGTGTACCTGGCAGTCACGGCCATCGATCCCACGATCCGGGTCAGCGCCGGCCTGTCGGCGGTCAGCCAACCACCGGTGGACGACGCTTCGTGGCAGACGTCAGACCCATATCTGCATCACCTGCAGGACTGGCGCGCCTGGCTCGAGGAAGGGATCGTCGATCTGGGCCTGCCGATGACGTACCGCGCCGCGGATGACCCGCTTTATGGCCCGCAGTTCGACGGGTGGATCGAATGGCAGAAGGAGCACCAGTATGGCAGGGGCATCGTCGTGGGCACGGGTCTGTACCTGAACGTCCTGGACGACAGCATCGCGCAGTGGCAGCGGGTGCGGCTGCCGGTGGCCGGCGGCGGCCGGGCCCTCGGCATGGCCGGCTACAGCTATGCCACGCCGAGCGACGATGGCGCCACAGGGCGCGCGCTGGCGAACGCCGTCGTGGCGGGAGTGTTCACGCAGACGGCGGGGACGCCCTTCCTGACGTGGAAGGATAGCCCAGGGTTGGGACATGTGGCGGTGCGCGCGGCGAGCGTCGCGGTGTGCCCGGCCATCGACGGGATGGCGGCAACGCTCGCCGGGCAGGTGACGCGCACGCTGCAAGCAGACGGCAGTGGCTGGCTCGGCGCCGTCGACCTGCCGCCAGGCAGCTACAGCCTGTCGCTGGGAGGTGTGCAGGTGCCGCTGGTCATCACGGCGGGGCAGGTGACGGCAAGGACAGTGATGCTGCCAGGGTGTGCATCGCACGGTTTCTACTTGCCGTTAACGGTCAAGTAGGCGCTGCCGAAAATACGCAGGCATTGGGGCCGGTCCTCGCACGCAACACAATGCCCGGCTGCTATAGCAGCCGGGTATTGTGCGAAAAAGTGCAATATTCCATCCCCCGCTTGACATTTCTCGTGAAACATTGTACAATGTATGACGAAAGACGGAAGGATGGGAGATCGGTGTCGAGTAACCTGGATTCCGTAGATCGGCAAATCGTGTGCATGTTGCAGCGCGACGGGCGGACGTCGAACGTCGAGATCGCACGACGGATCGGCGTGTCGGAAGCGACCGTACGCAAGCGGCTGGACCGCCTCGTGGCTGACGGGGTGATCCGGATCGTGGCGCTGCCCGATCCGGCGCGCGTGGGCCTCGACACCGTCACCTTTATCACCCTCGACGTCGACCTGTCTTACCTGGATCGAATCGCGGGCCAGCTTGGCCGGTGCCCGCAAGTGCGCGCCATTTATTACACCACTGGCGAAAACGATCTGGTGGTCGAGGCCTGGTTCCACTCGAGCCAGGAGCTGCTGAGCTTTCTCACGCAGGAGCTGGCCGCCATCCCCGGGATCAGGCAAGTAGCCACCTCGCACATGCTGCGCACACTCAGGGATCCTGCCGACTGGGTACTGCCACCCGATAGAGCCCCGCGCATCATGGTCGTGGACGACGATCCCGATTTCGTCGAAATCGCACGAATTATCCTGGTGGCAGACGGGTACGAAGTAACCGCCGCGCGTGCGGGGCAAGAGGCACTGGCTATCATGCGCGTGTCGCGGCCCGACCTGGTGGTACTCGACGTAATGATGCAGGGCGCACTCGACGGTGCGTGCACTGCGCGCGAGATGCGTGCCGATGCGCAACTCCGGGGGGTGCCGATCCTGATGGTATCGTCGATCGGCCGGGCAGGCTTTGCCGGCGCGCTGCCCGAGATGGGCGAGTTGGCCGCGGACAACTACCTCGTCAAGCCGGTGGACGCCAATGTCCTGGTATCCGAGGTCAGGCGGCTGTTGAGCGCCCCGCGTGTGTAAGGGTGTGGTTGGCCGTTAAGGGGAATTGGACGCGATAACTTTGACTTTCAGGCTCAGTGATGGTATAGTTGGCGCCATAACTCAGAGAGGAGTTGGTTGATGGAACGCGAACTGCACATGACGATCTTTTGGATCATCCACCTCGCCATGCTGGGCCTGTTCGGCGTCGAGCTTTTGTTCGTCCTGTCCGTATGGTTCAAAGCGAGGGTGCCCGGCCTGCCCGCCAACGCGTCGCGCTGGCGCAAGCTGGGTGCAAGTCTTGGCGGCCTGTTTGGCCTCATCTTTAGCCGTCGGATCTGGGTGCTCCTTCGAGCACTGGTCGTAGACGGCATGGTACATCGCCGGCTTTACACCCGCGACGTGCGGCGCTGGGCGATTCACATCTCGGTGTTTGGCTCCTGGCTGCTGCTCGGCGTGATCTCGACCATCACCGGCGTGGTCGTCGAGTTCCTGCCCCTGCTTGGCATGGAGCCCGAGCAGATCGGGGCCATTCCGCTGCTCGGCGGCATGTTCCACGCCGACGTGTGGTGGGTGGCGCTCGTGAACGACGTCCTCGGCCTGATCGTGATGGCCGGGATGGGTTTGGTCGTATATCGGCGCTACATCGCCAGGGATCCGCAACTGCGCACGATCCCGGCCGATACCGTCACCATCGCGCTGCTGACGATCATTGCGTTCAGCGGCTTCCCCACTGAGGTTTTCCGGCTGTTGGCCGACTATACGACGGCGGCCGGGGTGGTGAACTTTGATCCGACCATGATCCCGGTAGAGCGGCTCCCGGAGGTGCTGCACGGTCTGTGGGGCCCGCAGTGGGGGTTCGTCGGGTATCTATCAGCCCTCGTGCTGGGCGGCCTGGGGATTTCCGCGCACACGTGGGAGATTGTCTACAATGTGTTCTTCTGGTTCCACTTTATCATCGTCACGGCGCTGCTCTACTACCTGCCGTTCAGCCGGTTCTTCCACGTGATCATGAGCCCGGTCATCGTGGCGTACAATACGATGCGTAAGGAAGAGGCGCATGGTCACGGTGGGGCTGCCAAGCAGCCGGCTCCCGGGGCGGTAGGCTAGAGGAGGAATGACGATGAGCACCGATCAAAAGTTCGACCTGTCCCACTTTACACTTCAGCAGATCATGGAGCTGGAAGCGTGCACACGCTGTGGCGAGTGCATCGCGGCCTGCCCCACGTTCGCCGAGGCGCAGAACGAAGAGATTCACCCGCTGTCCAAGATCCAGCACACCAAAAGCTTCTGGAAGGCGGATCACCTTGGGCTCCTGGCACGCCTGTTCGGCATCAAGCGCCCCACCGACGAGCAGTGGCAGGCGTTCAGCCACGGCGTATACCAGTGTACGCTGTGCGGTCGCTGCCACGTGGTCTGCCCCGTGCAGATCGACACGCGGCCCATGTGGATCGCGATGCGCGAGCTGCTGGTAGATCGCAACCTGCAGCCAGAGCTGATGACCCGGCTGCGCGAGACACTGCTGGCGCATCACAACATCTCCGGTGACCCGAACGAGAAGCGCCTGGGCTGGACGGCGAACATGGCCACACCGCCAGAAGGGCTCGATAGAAAGCAAAACGCCGAGGTTGTCTACTTTATGGGCTGCGTCGCGTCCTTCTACCCGATGGTCTACAGCGTGCCGCAGAGCTTTGTGACCTTGATGGACAAGGCCGAGATCAACTTTACCACCATGGGTGGTGAGGAGTACTGCTGTGGCTTTCCACTGACCATCGCCGGGATGGGCAAGGACACGCACGAGATGGCGCGCCACAACGTGGAGAGGGTGCGCGCGCTGGGTGCCAGGGCACTGGTTGCCGCCTGCCCGTCCTGTTACCACACCTGGAAACACGAGTATCCCGAGATTCTCGGCGAGCCACTTGGGTTCGAGGTGCGGCACGAGACAGAGCTGCTGCGCGACCTGGTGCATAGTGGCCGGCTAAAGCTCAAACCGACAGAAAAGACGGTGACCTATCACGACCCGTGCGACCTGGGACGCACGAGCGGGATCTATGACGCACCGCGCGACATCCTGAACGCGATTCCCGGGCTGACGCTCGTGGAGATGAAGGACAACCGCGAGAATTCGTTGTGCTGCGGCGGTGGCGGCGACGTCGAGATGTCCGATGCGGAGGTTTCCAAGGCGGTGGGTCGCACCCGCATCCTTCAGGCACAGGAGACCGGTGCCGACACGATCGTCACCGCCTGCCAGCAGTGCAAGCGCACACTGCTCGGCGCAGCGCGGACGAACAAGGTTCGTATACGTACGTTCGACGTGAGCGAGATTTTGTTGGAAGCGGTGGAGTAGAGCAATTGCAGATTGGTAGATTGGTACCCGACTGTACCAATCTACCGATCTGCCGATATACCGATATACCAACAAGGAGGAAGGACAAATGAAGATCGATCAGTACAATTTCCCGGACGACCTGTTGTACGACAAGGAGCACAGTTGGGCGCGGATCGAGGGCGACGTGGCCACGATTGGGATGACCGACTTTGGCCAGGATCTCGCCGGCGAGATCGTGTACGCCGAGGTACCGCGCGTGGGACGCGAGATCAAGCAGGGCGATCCCTTTATGTCCGTCGAGTCGGGCAAGTGGGTGGGCCGGGTCAACGCCATCGTCAGCGGCGAGATCATCGAGGCGAACGAAGAGATCGAGTGGGAGAGCACACTCATCAACGAGGACCCCTACGAGGGAGGCTGGTTCGCCAAGGTCAAGCTGTCGGGCGAGCCGGAAGGCCTGATGAAAGCAAGCGATCCTGCATTTGCCAAGCTGATCGCTGCCGAGCGGGAAAAGTATAACAAGTAGCACACAACGGGGACAGGTTATGAAACTGTACCGACTGGGTACTGTCGGCTGGACAGACTCCCAGCTTCTTTATCATGCCTTGCCACGGATCGGGCGAGAGGGGCTCATCCTCCTGTCGCCTGGGCAGCCATACGTCTGCCTGGGCTATTTTCAGGATGCGGAGCAAGAGGTGGACGTGGCACTGTGCAACGAGCGCGGCATCCCGATCTTTCGGCGCGAGGTGGGGGGCGGAGGCGTCTATCTCGACGGCGAACAGCTCTTCTACCAGCTCATCATCCACAAAGACAATCCGCTCGTGCCGGCCGGATGGGAAGCGTTCTACCGCAAATTCCTGCAAGCACCGATCGAGGCGTATCGCGCACTGGGAATCCCGGCAGAGTACCGGCCGGTTAATGACATCGTGGCCAACAACCGCAAGGTGTCGGGTAACGGGGCAGCAGAGATCGGCGACTACTTGATCCTCGTGGGCAACCTGATCGTCGACTTTGACTACGAGATGATGGCACGCGTCCTGCGTGTGCCCGACGAAAAATTCCGCGACAAGGTGTACCGGACCCTGCAGGACAACCTGTCGACTATCCGGCGCGAGATCGCCGACGTTCCATCGCGCGACGAGCTGTGGGACCTGCTTCAGAACAAGTTCGTGGACGTGCTCGGGCCGATCGAGGTTCAAACCGAGATCGATCCCGAGTGGCGGGCCGAGGTAGAGCGACTGGAGCCGGTGATGTTGGCACCGGAGTGGCTGCAGCGACGGCCACAGCGTGGAGAGGGGCGGCGTCTCACCATCCGCTCGGGCGTCGAGGTGGGCCACAAGATGTTCAAGGCACCTGGTGGCCTGATCCGCGGCACGAGCGAGGTACAGGATGGAGTGCTGCGCGCGGCGTCACTCTCGGGAGACTTTTTTCTCTATCCGGCCGACAAGCTGCTCGAGCTGGAAGCCGCGCTGGTGGGTGTGCCGCTGGCGAACGTGGAGGGCGCGATCGCGCGCTTTTATGCCGAGCACGGCATCGAGAGCCCGGGTGTAACGCCGGCCGACCTGGCAACGGTCATCGGCTGACGCACGGGATGCCCAATCAGGGGCCAAAGTAGCCGCAACGCCGAAACGAGGAACCTGAATGTTCTGACTTTGCACCTAGCCAAGTGCCCGTCCTGGCCGGCTGAGTCGATGCCGACCGGGCAACCCAGGCCGGGGCAAACTCATGAGGAGGAACTGAATATGGCCAAGATTCTGGTTGTTGATGACGATCCCGATTTCGTCCTGGTCTGCCGCACAATCCTCGAAGGGGAAGGCTACCAGGTGGAGGAAGCGGCTAACGGCAGCATCGCGTTGAAAAGGATCCGCGAGGCCGCACCCGACCTCATCCTGCTCGACGTCATGATGTCGACGACGCTCGAAGGGGTGGATGTCAGCAAAGAGATCGAGTCGGATTCGGAGCTGTCAGAGATCCCGATCGTTATGGTCTCGTCCATTGCGACAACCGAGTACGCGATGGACTTTCCAGACGACGAGCCGATCCCGATCGAAGCATGGATTTCCAAGCCGGTCCAGCCGGCAGTGCTGCTCAAGACGGTCAAGAGGTTCGTCGGTTAGGCCGATCTGTCGCTGCCATCCCGGCACGGTTCATGGTTACCGGCCGGGATGTGCACGT
>DATHUZ010000729.1:0-4548 GCA_035461725.1 Anaerolineae bacterium | reverse complement strand
CCATCCTCGCCGGCACCGTGCCTGAAGCCGCCGGACAGGTGTTCAACATCGGCTCCAATCACGAGGTCGCCATCCGCGACCTGGCCGGCATGATCCGTGACCTCGTGGGCTCGTCGTCGAGCATCGTCCACGTTCCGCTGCGCGACGCCTACGGCGACGACTTTGAAGACATTTCGCGGCGCGTGCCCGATACACAGCGCGCCGCCCGGGTCCTCGGCTTTCGCGCCGAGACCCCACTCGACCAGGGTCTGCAACAGACCCTGGCCTGGTTCCAACGAGTTTACGCTTGACGAATCTACGATTCGCGAGTGTACGGTTAACGAGTATACGGCGAACGACCTTACGATAGAGGAAATAGTTCATGCGTACGAGTACAAAACTGGCTCTTTTCTGTTCAGGCGTCATCGAGGCGGGCTGGCTTGCCGCCCTCGTCGTCGTGCCGCTCTTTTTCAACATTCATTCCAACCGCGTCTTTGAGCCCGACAAGCTGTCGCTCCTGCGCTCCATCGCCCTCGTCATGGTCGCCGCGTGGCTCATCCGCCTGGTAGAAAACTGGCGGGTACGCGAGGCGCGGCCCCAGGCACAGACGCAGCCTGCCGCAGCGCCGGCGGAGGGACGGCAGCGCAACCTGTGGCAGCAGATCGTTGCCGCGCCTCTCGTCCTGCCGGTGCTGCTGCTGGTCGCCATCTATCTGCTCAGCACCATCCTGTCGGTGGTGCCGCAGGTGGCCTTGCTCGGCTCCTACCAGCGTCTGCAAGGCACCTACACCACCCTCTCCTACATCGTCGTCTTTGCCCTCGTGATCGAGAACCTGCGCACCCGTGAGCAGCTCGACCGCCTGGTGACCACCGTCATCCTGGTCAGTTTTCCCATCGCCCTGTACGGCCTGGTACAGCACTTTGGCCTCGATCCCCTGCCGTGGGGCGGCGACGTCACCACGCGCGTCGCTTCCAACATGGGCAATGCCATCTTTGTCGCCGCATACCTGATCATGGTCCTGCCGCTCACCCTGTCCCGCCTGCTCCGAAACTGGAGCGCGGCGATGCGTGGCTTTCAGACCCGCGATGCTCTGTTCGGCTTGGTCGGCTTTGTCGTGCTCGCTGCCGCGCTGCTGGCCGGCATGTTGCTTGGCAAGAACGAAGCCACGGCCTGGGCGCGCTGGCTCGCTCTGCCCATTGGCGTCCTCCTCCAGATCCCCATCTACCTGCTCACACCGCCAGAGCGGCGGGCGCGCGTGTTGACCATCTCCTTACCGCTCACGTTCGCCTTCCTGGTCGGCTTTGCCTGGAGCCTCGAGCTCTTTTTTCCGCCCGGCACGCCTACTTATTTCTGGTTCGGCCTCGGCGCCGCGACCATCTTTCTCGTCGCCATGGCCACCTTTGCCGTCTATCTGCGCCAGCCCGTCGCGCGCCTGCTCCTGCTTGGCGTGTACGCCATCATCGCCGTCACACAGTTGCTCACCATTTTCTACACGCAAAGCCGTGGCCCCCTGCTCGGCCTGCTGGCCGGCGGGTTTGTCTTTGTCGCCCTCCTGGGCCTCATCCGCCGCCGCTTGTGGCTGACGTGGCTCGTCGGCTCACTCGCCGTGCTCGCCGTCGCCTTTCTCGTCATGTTCAACACCGTCGAATCGCCCCTTTTTGACCGCCTGCGCGACGCACCCTACGTCGGCCGCCTGGGCCGGGTGCTCGAAACCGAAGAGGGCTCGGGCCGTGTCCGTATTCTGATCTGGGAGGGCGCCGTCGACCTGGTCACGCCTCATCCTCCCCTGGTCGCACCCGGCGACCTGGGCGGCCCCGACACCTTCAACGCCATCCGTCCCGCCATCGGCTACGGCCCCGAGTCGATGTACGTCGCCTATAACCGCTTCTACCCGCCCGACCTCGCCCACTTTGAAAAGCGCAACGCGTCGCCCGACCGGTCGCACAACGAGACCCTTGACGTCCTCGTCAACACGGGATGGGTTGGCCTCGGGATCTATCTCTTTCTCTTTGGCAGCGTCTTTTACTTTGGCCTCAAGTGGCTCGGCCTGATCTGGCAGCCGTGGCAAAAGTGGACCTTTGTCGCGCTCTGGGTAGCGGGCGCGGTGGTCGGTGCACTCGCGGCGTGGGCGTGGCGCGGCGTGGCCTACCTGGGCGTCGGCATTCCCTTTGGCGGCCTGGCCGGGATGGCGCTCTACCTGGTCGTCATCCTCCTGCGTGCCTCACGTGACCGGGAATGGCTGCCCCCCTCAGCACCGCTCCAGCTCCTGATCCTTGGCCTCGTGGCCGGGATCGTCGCGCACTTTGTCGAGATCCAGTTCGGCATCGCCATCGCCGCCACCCGCACCTATTTCTGGGTGTTTGCCGGCACACTCGTCGCCCTCGGCACCCGCCTGGCGCCCGCGGCTGAAGAAGAGGCGGCACCCGTCACCGTAGAAGCCGAGTCCACGCCGCCCTCTGCCGGGCGTCGCAAGCGCCGCGCCACCGCGCCCACCCCGGCGGCCAGCACCGCTCACGTGCGCGCCGGCGACTGGCGCCACTCGCTGCTCGCCTTCAGCATCCTGGGCCTGATCGTGCTCAGCACGATGCTCTTTAACGCCGTCACCCCTCAGCAGCAAGACAGCGGCCCCATCGCCACCGTCTGGCGCTCGCTCACCCACAAGGGCGGCGACGTATCCCTCGTCATGCTCGCCCTGTTCGCAGCCACGTGGGGCGTGCTTGCCATCGGTGGCCTGGGTGAGCTGTCCACCCGTCTCGAATTCAGGGGCAGGAAGGCCGGTGACTGGCTTACTACACTCGCCATCTTTTCCCTGATCGCCGTCGGCGGCGCGCTCTTTTACGCGGTCATTCACGCGATGAACTTAAAGCCCGCGCGCATCACCGCCGATCAGATCGTCAATCCACTGCTCAACACCATCACCTTCTACTACATCGCCGTCCTGGTCGACCTTCTGATCCTGGCCCTGATCCTCGCACTGCGCCCCCAGCCGGGCCGGCGGCTGCTTCCCTGGCAATGGACGGGCAAAGCTGCCGATCTGCTCGTCGCCGCTCTCGGCGTCGCACTTCCGATTGCCGTCGTGGTCCTGATCTTGATCAGCAACGTCAAAATCGTCCGCGCCGACATCCTCTACAAACAGGGCCTCAGCTCCGAGCGCAACGGCCAATGGGATGCGGCCATCATGCTCTACGAGAAGGCGGTCGAGACCACGCCGAATGAGGACTTTTACTACCTCTTTCTTGGTCGCGCCTACATGGAGCAGGGTCGCCAGGGCGATGCAGCGCAGCGTGATGCCGCCTTCGAGCGCAGTCGCGACGCGCTTCTCACCGCACGCGACGTCGCCCCGCTCAACACCGATCACTCGCGCAACCTCTCCAAGCTCTACCTGTCGTGGGCCAGCCTCGTCGCCGCCGGCGATCCAGAGCGCAGCCGGGAGCTTTACGAGCAGGCTCTCGCCTATTCAGACGACGCGATCGCGCTCAGCCCCAACACGGCTGATGTGTGGAATGAGCGCGCGCAGATCTATGTCGCCATGCAGGACTATGAGCAGGCCGCTGCCACCTACGAGCAGTCGCTTGCCCTCGACGACCAGTACGCCAAAACGCACAGCAACCTGGCACAGATGTACATCGCACTGGAAGAGTGGGATCAGGCCGAAGAGATCGTCGCGCGCACCGTCGAGCTGACGCCCCGATCGGGCGAAAACTATAGCCTGCTTGGCTACGTCCGTTCCAAGACCGGCGATCTCGAGGGCTCTCTGCAAGCGTACCAGAGAGCAGTCGAGCTTCGCCCCAACAACTATCTCGACCACAAGAACCTCGCCATCGTCCACAACCAGCTTGGCAACCAGGATGAAGCCCTGCGTGCCGCCCGCGAGGCATTGGCGCTCGCACCCGACAACGAAAAGCCGGCCCTCGAAGCCTTTATCAACCAGCTCGGGGGTGAGGTATCCACCACCTCTCCAGAGGATGCCGAAGAGGTCCAGGCACTCCTGGCCCGGGGCAGCGAGCAGATGACGGCCGAGGATTGGGATGCGGCCGAGGCCAGCTACAAGGCGGCACTGGCCATCGAGCCCTCCAACCCCATCGCCCACAGCGCCCTGGCCTACGTCTATGCCAGGCAGGGGCGTACGGACGAGGCCATTGCCGAGAATCTCTCTGTCGTCAGCCTGCTGCCCGACGACTATAATAGCCACAAGAACCTGGCCATCCTGTACCAACAAACCGGCGAGATCGACAAGGCCATCGACGAAACCGAGCTGGCCCTGCCCCTCGCACCCGAAAAGGAGAAAGAAGCCTTGAATAACTTTTTGAACCAACTAAAGCAGATGCAGGGTCAGGCGCCCGGCGAAACGCCGGCCGCTGCCGGCACCCCGTCCACCACCGGCGCCGGCGAGCTCGAACCCGCCAAGCGCAACAACCTCTACGCCCAGGCACCGCCCATGGTCATCGACGTGACCAAGTCGTACCAGGCCACCATCGTCACCGAAAAGGGCAACATCGTCATCTCGCTGTTTGACGACCTGGCTCCACGCACCGTCAACAACTTTGTTTTTCTCGCCCGTGACGGCTT
>DATHUZ010000728.1:0-4645 GCA_035461725.1 Anaerolineae bacterium | reverse complement strand
CCAGGATCGACCCGCCGGTGGCCTCTTCGTCGTCGTAGATGAGGGCGCGGCGAAAGTCGGCCAGCGGCGCGCCGACGATGCCGGTGATCTTGACCCTGGTGTCGGTGATGCGCTCCTTGTTCGCCGCAGCTACGTTCAGGCCGAGGTAGCCGGCAAAGCGCATGGCCGACTTGACGTGGCCCATGTCGGGGGTGACGACGACGGTGTCCGACAGGTCGTCGGTGCTGAGATAGGACTGGAGCACCGGCCTGGAGCTGAGAGGGTCGGTGGGCACGCTGAAAAAGCCGTGCACCTGGGGCGCGTGGAGCATCATGGTCATCACGTGGGTGGCGCCGGCGGTCTGGATCAGGTCGGCGACGAGGCGCGCCGTGATCGAGATGCGGGGCGCATCCTTCTTGTCGGAGCGAGCGAAGGAGTAGTAGGGGATGATGGCGTGCACCTCGCTGGCCGACGCCGACCGGGCGATGTCGAGCATCATGAGCAGCTCCATCAGGTGGTCGTTGACGGGCGGCGAGAGGGACTGGACGACGTACACTTTGCGCGAGCGGACGCTCGCGCCGAGCTGGATGTAAAAGTTGTCGTTACTAAAACGGCTGACGTGCGTCTTTTCGAGGGGGACCTCGAGATACTCGGCGATCCTGCCTGCGAGCCGTGGATTCGAGCTGCCGGCGAACAAGCGCACGTCGTGAGGGTCGATTTTGCCTGTCACCATAATCGCTTCACTCCTACCAGATGCCGCCGAAACGCAGTATCGTCTCGCAAGCCCGGTGGAACATGGGGCGGATGGCCAATCCGCCCTACATTCCGCCGCAAACGCATTCGGACGTACGGTTCAGCAGGGTCGATTATAACACGGCTTGTAGGCACCTGCAACCTGTCCGCCGGTGGGGGAAGGGAAGGGGAACAAGAAAAGCCCTGGCGGTTTGCGCGCCAGGGCCTCGGGATGTAACAGAAGTGTGCCTAGTGCTGAGTCTGTCCGTTGATGGAGACGACGGCCAGGGCCTTCGGTCCCTTGGGGGTGTTGGCCATCTGGAACTTGACGCGCTCACCCTTCTCCAGGTTGCGAAATCCCTCGCCTGCGATGTTCTCGTAGTGTACGAACACATCCCTCTCACCGTTGTCGGGCTCGATAAAACCCCAGCCCTTCATCCTGCTGAACCACTTGACCGTTCCATAGCGGAAATCATCCTCCATGACCTGGGGCGGAACGACCTCTGTTCCAGCTTGGAATCCCTCTTCCATGACTGCACGCCTCCTTCTAGGACGACAGGTTTTTTTGCGGCCGGGGAAGAGGGATCCTCACCGGCCGCAGGACCAGTGCTAAGGATAGCATAGAGTCAGTGGCCTGTCAAATTTCTCCGGAGTGACTGCGCAAAAAGCTCGACACAGCTTGTGCAAATCCTGTTGGCACAGCCTTGGCACAATTCAAAGCTCGTTGCGCATGGCAGGGTGTGGAACGGTGTGAAGAGGACGGTTCGCAGCAGACGCCGCACGGTTGGCGATCAGGCCGGCGATGGCACCGGCGCCGATACCATTGTCGATGTTCACCACGGCCATGCCGGGCGCACACGTCTGCAGCATGGAGAGGATCGCTGCCTCGCCTCGGCCGCCGAGCCCATAACCAACAGAAGTGGGCAGCCCAATGACGGGCACGTCGACGAGGCCCGACACGACGGAGGGGAGTGCGCCGTCCATGCCGGCGGCGACGATGAGCACGTCGACGCGCGCCTCTTCGACCATCTGCCGGAGGGGCTCCCAGAGGCGGTGGATGCCCGCCACGCCGACGTCGTATGCGGTAAACACGTGACAGCCCATCTCACGGCAGAGGAGTGCCGCTTCTTCGGCCTGCGGCACGTCGGACGTGCCGGCGGTCAAGACGCCCACACGGCCGCCGGCAGGCGGCAGGGAGAAACCCGGGCCACGGAGGACGGCGGCACGGGGTGCCGGCAGCCATTCGAGCTCTGCCACTCCCTCGAACTCGGCGGCGAGGCGCGCCTCGAGCGCCGCGGGGCAGCGGCTGAGGATGGCGCGGCCGGTGGCTGCCAGGAAGCGGCGCGCGATCGCGATCGACTGCTCTGGCGTTTTGCGCTCGGCGATGATCACCTCAGGCACTCCCTTGCGGGCGTGGCGGTCGAAATCGGGCCGGGCGGTGGCCAGGGTGTCGCCCGGGTTCCAGGCGGTTTCAGGATCGTCGTTCATCTGTTCAACTCCGTGTGTCTCTTTTCAAGCCTGCTCTGTGAGCCCAACATTCAGGTTACCCATGCGATAGCCTGCCAGGTCGAGAGTGACATAATGGTAGCCGAGGGCGCGCAGGGCGTCGACGGCGGCCTGGCGGGGACCGGGGTGGGCGACGCGGGCGATGTCGGCGGCGGGCAGCTCGATCCTGGCGACGGGCAGATGGTCGCGCACGCGCACCTGGCGCACGCGCCAGAGCTCGCGCAGCGCCTCTTCCGCCGCCTCGACGCGCGCCAGGCCCTCGCGGGTCAGGCGCGTGCCGTAGGGAAAGCGGCTGGCGAGGCAGGCGTCGGCGGGCCGGTCCCAGGTGGGCAGGCCGCGGGCGCGCGACAGGGAGCGGATCTGCGCCTTGGTGAGCCCGGCGTCGCGCAAGGGGGCCTGCACGCCCAGCTCGACGGCGGCACGGCTGCCGGGGCGATAGTCGGCGGCGTCGTCGGCGTTCTCGCCGTGCAGCAGCGGTTCAAGGCCCTCGGCGCGGGCCAGCTCGATCAGGCGGTCAAAACGGGTGAATTTGCAGTGATAGCAGCGATCGGGTGGGTTGGCGACCACCTGCTCCACGGCCAGGTCGTCGTGGGGCAGCACGACGTGGCGCACGCCCAGGTCGTGGGCGAGGGCTCGGGCGGCGGCCAGCTCGGCACGCGGCATGAGCGGCGAGTCGGCGGTGAGGGCGAGCACGTGGCCGGCGCCGAGGACGTCGGCGCACGCGGCGAGCAGGTAGCTGCTGTCGGTGCCGCCGGAATAGGCGACGGCGACGCGGTGGTGGCGGGCCAGGATGCCGCGCAGCTCAGGTGGAATGTTTAGGTCGGTCATGATAGGTCTCTTTCCAGATGATAAACCGGTGGCATGGCAGCGGTTAATGGGCTGCCTGCCAGGGGCAGAGAGCGCGCTCCAGGCGGTCGACGACGATGTAGAGCGCCAATCCGAGCAGGCTCATGGCGACGACGCCGGCATACATCTCGGGGTAGGCCAGGCGCCCCCAGCTCTCACTGATGATATAGTAGCCAAGGCCCGAGGTGGTGGCAAACGACTCGGCGAAAAAGAGGACGGCGATGGCGGTGCCGATGCTGAGGCGCAGGGCGGTGAGGACGGCGGGCAGCGACGCGGGCAGGTAGACGAAGCGAAAGATGGCGCGCCGGCCAGCCCCGAGCGAGCGCACGGAGGCGATCATCTCCGGACGGATGCCGGCGGCCTCGTCGCGCACGACGACGAGGATCTGGAAAAAGAGAATCAGGCTGATGATGACTACCTTGGACAGGTTGCCGATGCCGAGGAGGAGAAGGACGATGGGCAGAAAGACGATCTTGGGGATCGGGTAGAGAAGATAGATGACGGGCGCGGCCAGGCGGTCGACGGCAGGGCTGAGGCTGAGGGCCAGGCCGGCGGGCACGGCGGCAGCGACGGCGAGGGCGATGCTGGCCACGACGCGCCAGGCGCTGACCAGCAGGTGGCGCGCCAGGCCGGCAGGCAGCTCGGCGAAAAAGGCGCGCAGCACGGCTCCGGGCGGCGGCAGCACGGCCCGGTCGACGAGCATCGCGGCGAGCTGCCAGGCGGCGAGCACGGCCAGGGCAGCGGCGGCAAGGTGCCAGGGGCGCATGCGGCGGTCATGAGAGGGCATCGTCGCCTCCCAGCAGGTCGCGCACCTGGTTGCAGCGTGCCTGAAAGCCCGGATCCTGGCGGTAGTCGAGGTGGCCGGCGGCGGGATTGTCGATCACCAGCGGAGCCGTGTGGGGCGGGTGGCGCAGCACAAGCAGGCGGCGGCCCAGGTAGACCGCCTCTTCGATGTTGTGGGTGACAATGACCGTCGCCAGGCCTGTCTCGGCCTGGAGCTCGAGGGTCAGGCGCTCCAGGTCCTCGCGGGTCAGAGCGTCGAGCGAGGAAAAGGGCTCGTCCATGAGCAGCAGGTCGGGGTTCATGGCCAGAGTGCGGGCGATGGCGGTCCGCTGGCGCTGCCCGCCAGAGATCTGGGCCGGGTATTTGCCGGCGTGCGTGTCGATGCCGAGGCGGCGCAGCCAGAAATGGACGCGGCGCTCGACCTCGGCACGCGGCAGGCGCTCGCCGGCAGGTGCGTGGCGCCCGTCGGGGCCGTAGAAGCGGCGCACGCGCAGGCCAAGGGCGGCGTTCTGCGCCACAGTCGCCCAGGGCAGCAGGCCGTAATCTTGGAGGATCAGCCCGGTGCGCGGGCGCGGGCGGAGCAGCCGCTGGCCGCCGATGAGGATCTCGCCGCCGGTGGGCTGGCGCAGGCCGGCAATCAGATAAAGGAGCGTCGACTTGCCCGAGCCGGACGGGCCGATGACGGCCCACGCCTCGCCTGCCTCTACTTGCCAATCAAAGCCCTGGAAGAGGGGCGGGTGGTGCGGGTAGGCGAAGGTGAGGTGGCGGAGGTGGAGCATGGGGATGGAAGATTGGAAGG
>DATHUZ010000727.1:0-6739 GCA_035461725.1 Anaerolineae bacterium | reverse complement strand
TACCTGGATTTTGCTCATTGTTTACTTCCTCGCTCAGAATGGTGCAGGCTGGTGGACCGGCCTGACTGGGACGACGGCTCGAGCGCCAGATCGGCCGAGCACTTGAGGATAACCTGGGTGCCGCCGCCCGGCCGCGAGATGATGTCGAGCTGCCCGGCGATGCGTGCGGCTCGGGCACGCATGATGTGCAGGCCAAAATGCTCGCCCTGTGCGGCGGCGGCGGCGGCTGGATCAAAGCCCTGGCCGTCATCCACGACCGTGACGGCAATATGGTCACCCTGTTTTTCGAGGAGGACCTCGATCTGGTTGGCCTGGGCGTGCCGCCGCGCGTTGAGCAGCGCCTCCTGGACAATGCGGACGATCTGCTCGGCGTGGTGGGGCGACACAAAGAGAGAGTCGGCGATGCGAGAGGCAAACGTGGTGGCCGGCGCGGTGCCGGTCCCGAGATCGCCCACGGCGCCGGCCAGCAAGGCCTGGAGTGATTGAGGCGGAACCGGGTTTTGCTGCAGGCTCGCAATCGACAGGCGCACCTCGCGGCTGGCACGCTCGACGGCTTCCCGGATGGTCTGGTGCTCGGCCAGCACCTGGTTGACCTGTCCCGCCTCGAGCAGGTCGGTGGCATAACACGCCTTGAGCATAACATAGCTGAGCGTCTGGGCCAACCCGTCGTGCATCTCGGCGGCGATGCGCTGGCGCTCTTCGAGCACGGCGGCGCGCTCGATCTGGCTGTAGAGATAGGCATTCTCCAGCGCGATCGCGGCCGGGTTGGCAAAGCTCTCGACCCAGACCATTTCGCCGGGGCGCCACCTGCGAGTCTCGCGCTCGTCGACGAGGATCAAGAAGGCGAGGGGGCGGTCTTTGCCCCACAGGGGGACGGCGAGCAGGGCACGCGGGCCGAGCAGTTGGCGCCACGAGGTGGGAACGTACGCATCGTTCTGTCCATCCTCGATCGGAATCGAGTGGCGCGTCGCCAGGAGTGCGCGCACGAGGTCGTCGCCGTTGGGCTCGAGCTGCGGGAGGTCAGTGCCCCCGGCAAGGCCATAGCTGAACACCGGCACGGCCTGCTGGCGCTCATTGTCCCACAGCAAAATTGCAGCTACGGGGCAGCCCAACAACTTGGCGGACTGCTCGGCCAGGCGCTGGTAGATCGTGCTTTCGTCGAGTGTTTCGGTGAGATGGATGCTTGACTCGTGGAGAAGGGCAAGTTCTTCGGCCCACTCGCCTGTCTCCTTGTAGAGCCGGGCGTTTTCGACGGCCATGCCTACCTGCTGGCCCATGGCGGCGAGGATCTCGAGCTCGTGAGGGGCCATCGCGTCGGCCCGGCGCGAGCACATCGACAGGGCACCGACCGCTCGATCCTTCGACACGAGGGGGGCGCTGGCTACGACGTGCATCCTGCAGGTCTTGCACGCCTGCTCTGGGACCTGGCATTGCGCGTGGGCGATCGGGCGAGCGACAGGCTGCATCGTCTCCACCGCCTGGCGCGACACCTCCTCGCAGGCGGCCAGCCAACCACCGGGCTGGAGCATGGGATCACACACCTGGCGGCCGCGCGAGGTCTGGAGCCGGAGGGCGGGAGGGTCAGCGTCGAGGAGGTAGATGCAGCCGGCATCCATGTCGAGCACCGGCAGGGCAGTGTCGAGCGCGGTGTCGAGGAGGAGATCGAGGTCGAGCGAGCGGCTGACGGTGGCGGCGATGGCGTTCTGGGCGGCAAGCTCGGCGTTACGTTGGATGATGCTCTCTTCGGCCGCCTTGCGCTCTGCAACTTCGGCCTGGAGCTGCTCGTTGGTCTGCGACAAGGCGTTGGTACGGGCGGTGACGAGGTCCGCGAGGTGGTCGCGGTACGCGGCGAGTGCGTCTTCGGCGGCCTTTTTTTCGATCGACTGCTCGCGGATGTAGACATAGCCAAAGAGTGGGATGGTGAGAATGTGCAGCCCGTTGCAGAGGCGGCAGATGATATCGGCGCTCTCGCGTGAAGTAGTCAAGTTGACGACGCGCAGGACGGCGATCAGGACAAAGATCCCGAGGGCGATCGAGATCACGTTTCGCAGCCAGCCGCGCCGCCGGGCCATGGAAAGCAGGCCCACGGCCGCAAAAAGGCCGGTGAATATGAAAAAGATGGTGCCGCCCCACGTCTGGTTGAACCGGCTGTCGGGGTTGGCCGTGACATGGACGAACCACCAGTACCAGGTGACGGCGAACAGCAGTGCTGTGGTCGACAGGCCGACTTGCAGGTAGCGACGCGAAAGGCGGGCATCGTCGAGGATATAGCGAATAAATGCGCCGGCGACGGTGACGATGGCGGCCATCGTGAGGGCATGTTCGAGCGGCTCGCTCAGGTGGGTATTCTCACCTGTCGGCCAGCCGAGGAGCTGGAATGAAACGTGGCTGAACATAAACAGCTCGCGGGCGAGGCCCATGCCAAAACCCCACACGAGCAGTTTTTCGCGCGGCAGCTCGTGTTGGCGCTGGCGCGACCAGGTGACGGCAAGCAGGACCGCCCACAGGATGGCCGCCAGGCCAAAGCGGACGAGATTGTTCTCCTTGGGCCCTGGCCCCCCGGCAAACTCGCCCAGGAGAAGGAGTATGTAGTCCCGGAACTCGATCAGAGACTCGTTCACAGAGCTGTCACACCTCGCTACGGCTTGACCTGGTGGCCGGCTCCCTGGCGGCCGGCTGCCTGGCATCGGTGACCGGCATGCCGGCCGCAGCATGCTGGCGAGAAACGAGTGGCAGGTAGAAATAGTGACGCGCGGACAGCGGACCGTAGAAGACAAAGGCGCGGCCTTCCGGATCGGTACCCTGGCGGTAGCGGGGTGCGCCGATCACCAGAGAGGCAGGGCCCTCGCCGCGCAGGCGCGGAACGACGTCGACGGAATAACCAAACTCTGTGTCGGCCTTGTCGCCCTCTGCGTGCCAACCGGCCTGCGTTTTCAGCCCTCCTGCGGATCCGTAAAAGAGGAATGCAGCGCCCTCCTGACGCTGGTCGAATGTAAAGAGATAGGCCCCGACGAGCACGTCGTCGTACCCATCACCGTCGGCATCGCCCGAGCCACCGACTGCACGGCCAAATTGAACAGCCTCGCGGTGGTCAATAGACAGAAGCACGTGCTGTGAAGGCAGAGGGGCGCGGCCGTAGAAAAGAAAAGCCTCCCCCGGGTTGCCGTCCTCCGCATAGGGATGTGGAGCGCCCGCCAGCAGGTCGTCGTACCCGTCACCGTTGACGTCGCCCGCACTGCTGACGGAGGTGCCGAGACGTGCTCCTGGCTGCCCACCGAGTGCCTGCCAATCGGGCGCTGGGTCAAGGCCGGTGTCGCCACCCAGAAAGAGCAGGATGGTGCCCTCGCCGGTATGGTCGACGCTGTATCCGGGCGCGCCGACCAGGATATCATCGTAGCCATCACCATTCACATCACCCGCACCGGCGACGGATGCGCCGAGCTGGGCACTGGCCACGCCGCCGTAGTAGCTCCAATCGGGCGTCTGGCTGATCGACCCGGCACTTCCGAAGAAGAGGTAGGCGGCGCCCTCGCTCATCGCGGCTGCTGACCAGCCAGGCACCCCGACGATCAGGTCGGCGTAGCCGTCACCATTCACGTCACCCGCGCCTGCGACGGCGTGGCCCTCCAACCCATCTTTTTGGGTGCCAACCGTCGACCAGGCGGGCTCGGATTCGAGTCCTGCGGCCGAGCCAAAGAACAAAAAGGCGGCGCCTTTGGCATTGACGCCGTCGCTGAAGGCGGGTGCGCCGATCAGGACGTCGTCGTAGCCATCGCCATTGACGTCGCCGGCAGCGGCCACCGCGGCGCCAAAGAGCGACCCGCGCTGTCCGGACCCCGCCTGCCAGTCCACCTCGTCAGGCAGGCCTGCCTGCTTGCCGTAAAAGAGTGACACCACACCTTCTCTGTCGGTGGTTAGCCCGTCGCGTGGAGCGCCGATCACCACCTCACCATACCCATCTCCGTTGACGTCGCCGGCGCTGCCGACCGAGTAGCCGACCTGGTCGCCGTTCTCGTCGCCACCAAAAAACCAGTCTGCGGACGGTGCCAGGCTGCAGGCATGTGTAACTGTGTCTCGGAGCGCAAGCGTCGCAGGGCTCGCCACAACGCACATGCTGACGGCTATCAGGAATATTCCGCAGGTGATACGACGATAACGGATATCGAACCTCCTACTATTTGTCGGCAAAAGGCCACGTCGCACTTTTAAATAAAGGTATAGAAACAGAGCGCCGGCGTTCTGGGGTAACCGGTGGGCGGTGGTGAGTGAGTGGTCGGCCGGCAGTAGATCGGACACACAAAGCTTTGCGGTTGTGAGCTCGACTCCATTATATCACTTTTTCTCGGCGCGTCAAGCGCTCCTGGTTGAAAACTGGCTAGAATTTGGTATGAAAATGGTTTGTGTGCTCGGTGCTACCCCACTCCCGGCACGTTCTTTGACATATCGTCCAAGATCGCGTAAAATGCGCGTTTGAGTGACTACAAGCCCGGAAGTTGTACCAACGATGGAGGAAGTGGATGACGATTTACAAGAGTGACCGGTTGCGCAACGTGGTTTTGCTTGGCCACGGGGGCGCTGGCAAGACGTCGCTGGCTGAGGCGATGTTGTTCGACTGCGGCGCGGTGACCCGGCTGGGGCGCGTCGATGAAGGGACCTCTGTGTCAGACTATGACGAGGAGGAGCGTCGCCGCCGCATGTCAATCAACAGCTCGTTGATCCCATGCGAGTGGAAGGAGCACAAGCTCAACGTCCTCGACACGCCAGGGTATATGGACTTTGTGGGCGAGGTGGTGGGCGCGAGCCGCGTGGCAGATAGTGCCATCGTCGTGGTGGATGCCGCGGGCGGCGTGCAGGTGGGCACAGAGCAGGTGTGGTACTATGCAGACAAGCGCGAGCTGCCCCGCCTGGTGTATGTGAACAAGATGGAGCGGGAGAACGTCAACCTGGCCGAGATCGTCGAGCAGGTGCAGACCAAGTTCGGCATCATGGCCGTGCCCGTTACGCTGCCGATCGGCACGCAGGTGAATTTCGCGGGTGTGGTCGATTTATTGGCCGAAAAGGCGTACATGGGCGACAAGGGGACGGAGGAAGCGATTCCCGCCGACATGGCGGACGCGGTTGAGGAAGCGCGCATGACCCTGGTGGAGGCTGCCGCCGAGGGCGAGGACGCGCTGATGGAAAAGTATTTCGAAGAGCTGTCGCTGACGCACGAGGAGGTTCTGCGTGGCCTGAAGGCACGCGTTCGAGCCAGGACGCTGGTCCCTGTGCTGGTCGGATCGGCGGCGATGAATATCGGGATGCAGGTGCTGATGCGCTACATTACGCAGCTCTTGCCCTCACCGGTGGAAGCGGCGCCATACGAGGCGATCAATCCGGCGACGAATGCGACGCTGTCGCTGCAGTCTGATTCGGCAGGCACGCTGGCAGCGCTGGTGTTCAAGACCGTCGCCGACCCGTATGTCGGCAAGCTCTCCTTCTTTCGCGTCTTTTCGGGCACCGTCGAGTCGGATTCGCGCGCCTACAACCCGCGGCTGCGGGAAGAGGAGCGGCTGGGGCAGATTTATACGATGCGCGGCAAAGAGCAGGTCCCGGTGGCGCGCGTGCCTGCCGGCGACATGGGCGCGGTGGCACGGTTGGGCGAGACGCTGACGGGAGACACGCTGTGTGACCGCGGCGCACCGGTCATCCTGTCGCCGGCCGAGTACCCCAGCCCCCTCTACTCTGTGGCGGTGACACCCAAGACCAAGGCCGACGCAGCCAAGATCAGTCCGACGCTCACCCGCCTGAGTGAGCAGGACCCGACGCTGTCGTGGCGGCAGGATCCGAGCACACGTGAGCTGATCCTGTCGGGGATGGGCGACACGCACATCAACGTCGCGATCCGGCGCATGGACGAGACCTTTGGCCTCGGCCTGGAGACGGCCGTGCCGCGCGTGCCTTACCTGGAAACGGTGACACGGCTGGCGAGCGCCCAGTACCGTCACAAAAAGCAGACGGGTGGTGCCGGGCAGTTCGCCGAGGTGCACATGCGGATCGAGCCACGGGAGCGCGACGCGGGGTTCGAGTTCGCGTGGGAAGTGGTTGGCATGAACGTGTCGAGGACCTTTGGCCCGTCGATCGAAAAGGGAGTGAAGGCGGTGATGGAGCAGGGAGTGATTGCCGGCTACCCGGTGGTCGACGTGAAGGCGGCCGTGTTCGATGGCAAAGAACACCCTGTCGACTCGAAGGACATTGCCTTCCAGATCGCCGGGCGCGAGGTGTTCAAGCTGGCGATGCGCGACGCGGGGCCGGTGCTGCTGGAGCCGATCTACAAGTTCACGATCACGGTGCCCGAGGAGTACATGGGCGACGTGTTGAGCGATCTGAACACGCGACGTGCCCAGGTGTTGGGTATGGACCAGGTGAGCGACAACAGCGTGGTCACTGCGATGGTGCCGCTGGCAGAGATGCAGCGCTACGTGAGCGACCTGCGTTCGATCACTCAGGGGCGGGGCGTCTTTTCGACCGAGTTCGTCCGGTACGAGCAGGTGCCCAGCCATATGGCGGAACAGATCATGGCCAAGGCACAGCGCGAGGCGGAAGAAAAGTAGGCTGGTTTCGTAAACGTGCACAGGCCGCCCGGCTTGCAGTCGGGCGGCCTGTTTTGCTGTCGGGACCCGGTCGCGAGCAGAGACCGGCCGGGGCAGGCTCGTCAGTCTTTTTCGTCGTCGTCCTCGTCGTCCTCGTCGTCCTCGTCGTC
>DATHUZ010000726.1:0-3354 GCA_035461725.1 Anaerolineae bacterium | reverse complement strand
ACGTGGCACGAGGTGTCTGCGCCCGGCATCAAAGTGTATGAAGAGGAGAAGACGTATGCCGTTGAATCGTTTGTTCGATACCATTCAGCAGCTCCGCGACAGTGCGCACTGGCGGAGTGCCTTTGGCGATCCGCAGACCGTGGGCGAGAGGACGATCATCCCTGTGGCCAGTGTCTGGTATGGCTTTGGTTTTGGCTTTGGGCAGCCGGCGCCGGCGCAGGAACAACCGCGCGCCGGCGACGAGCCCGAGCTGCTCATCGCGGGCGAGGGCACAGAGGGTGGCGGCGCCGGGGGTGGTGGCATGTCGCGCCCCGTGGGGGCGATTGTCATCACCGGCGACGACGTCTACTTTGAAGAGGCGGGCAGCTACAACAAGGTCGCGCTGGCGGGCATCGGCCTGGCAGGCTGGATCATCTTTCAGGTCGCGCTCACCCTGCGCGCGGTATTTGGGCGGCGCTGAGGGCAAAGGTCAGTATGCTAACCGAGTTGATCCATAATGGCGTGGTCGTCCTCGACCCCCCGCCCTACCTTGGCCTCGTGCTCAAGATCCGCGGCGAGTCGGTCAAGCTCACGCCGAAACAGGAAGAGATGGCGCTCGCCTGGGCAAAAAAGGCAGGCACCGAGTACGTCGAGGATCCCACGTTTGTCGCGAACTTTTTAGCCGATTTCAGCGCCGAGCTTGGCCTGGACGATCCGCTCGCTGAGGACGAGGTGGACTTGGGTCCCGCCAACCGCGTGGTGGAGGAAGAAAAAGCGGCCAAAGAGGCGATGTCGAAGGAGGAGCGCAAAGCGCTGGCTGCCGAGCGCAAGGCGCAGCGCGAGGCACTGCGCGAGCGCCACGGCCATGCCATCGTCAATGGCGAGCAGGTGGAACTGGCGAACTATGTCGTCGAGCCGAGCGGCATCTTTATGGGGCGCGGCCAGCACCCGCTGCGCGGCCGGTGGAAAGAGGGTGCCACGCGCGCCGACGTCACACTGAACCTCAGCCCCGGCGCGCCGCGCCCCGAGGGAGACTGGGCCGAGATCGTGTGGCAGCCCGAGTCGTTGTGGGTCGCGCGCTGGCGCGACAAGCTGGCCGACAAGCTCAAGTACGTGTGGCTCAGCGACAGCGCCCCCATCAAGCAGGAGCGCGAGGCGCAGAAATTCGACAAGGTGTACGAGCTCGACGCCGAGATCGACACCGTGCGCGAACAGATCATCCAGGATCTGGCGGACGACGACGACAGGCGGCGCCGGATCGCCACTGCCTGCTACCTGATAGACGCACTTTGTCTCCGCGTCGGCGACGAGAAGGACGAAGACGAAGCCGACACCGTCGGCGCCACCACCCTGCGCCCCGAGCACGTGACGCTGCACGACGATGGCACCGTCGAGTTTCGCTTCCTCGGCAAGGACTCGGTCCTGTGGCACAAACAGATCCCGCTGCCCGAGATCGTGTGCCGGAACTTGCAGGAGCTGATCGAAAACGCGCGCCCCTCCTCGGCGAGCAGCGAAGGCGAGTCTCCCACAGGGAACGGAGAGAACGGCACCTCGACGCGCGACAAGCCGCAGCTCTTTCACGATATCACCAGCCGCAACGTCAACGCCTACCTGTCAGACGTGCTGCCCGGCCTCACCGCCAAGGTGTTCCGCACGCATCACGCCACCGTCGCCGTCCGCCGCGAGCTCGAAAGCTCGGGCGTCAGCGCCGAGGACCCGGAGCACAAAAAGTGGGGTGCCGCGAACATGGCCAACCTCGAGGCCGCCGTGCTCTGCAACCACACGAAAAAGGAAGCGGCCGGCTGGGAGCGCAGCCGGGAGCGCTACCGCGAGCGGCAGGCGAAAGCCGAGGAGCGCGTCGAAACCGCCTGCCGCCGCCTGGAAGAGCAGCAGCAAGCCCTCGCGCAGCTCGAGGCCGAGGCGCGGGAGCAGCAGGAAGGCGTGGCCGAGGAAAAGCGCGAGCAGGTGGCGCGCCGCTACGAAAAGCGCCTTGCCTCTGCCCGGAACCGCATCGAAAAAGCCAGAGAGCAGTTGGACAAGGCCGAGATTGCCCGCGACAAGATCGAGGTACAAAAGTCGATCGCTTCCCAGAAGCGCACGTGGAACCTGGGCACCAGCCTCAAGTCGTACATCGACCCACGCGTCTACTACGAGTGGGGCACGAGTGTCGACTATGACGTGATCGAGCGCTACTATCCCAAGGCCCTCCGTCAAAAGTTTGCCTGGGTGCGCAACGGCGAGGATGACGATCTCGAGGACGCAGAGGAGTAGGCTAGAGACCAACATGGAACAAAAGCCCGTTCGGCTCATGATCCCCGGCCCTGTCGACGTCGACGACGAGGTCCTCGCGGTCCTCTCGCACCCGGTCATGGCCCACTACGGCCGCGACTGGCTGAACGTCTACGACGAGACCATCGACCGCCTGAAGCAGGTCTTTGGCACCGATCACGACGTCTTTCTCATGCCGGGTCCCGGCACCGCCGCGCTCGACGCCGCCATCGGCAGCATGGTGCGCACCGGTGAAACCATTGTCGTCGCACAGAACGGTTTTTTCGGACGTCGTCTCGCCACCGTGGCAGCCGGCTACGGCCTGGAGGTGCGGACCGTCGATGCACCCACGGGCCAGCCACTCGACCCCGACGTGATGCGCCAGGTCCTGTCGCGCACCCCGCAGGCCCAGGCCCTGGTTGTGGTGCACCTCGAGACGTCCACAGGGGTGCTCAACCCGGTGCATGACATGGCCCTGATCGCGGCCGAGTATGGCGTGCCGCTCATCCTCGATGCCGTCTCGTCGCTTGGCGGTGTCCCCCTGCCCGTCGACGAGTGGGGCGTCGACGTGTGCGTCACCGTCAGCAACAAGTGCCTCGCCAGCCCACCGGGCCTGGCGCCGATCTCGATCAGCCCGCGCGCCTGGCGCCAGGTCGAGCAAAAGGGCGCCCGCGCCCACGGCTGGTACCAGGATCTTGCGGTCTGGAAAGAGTATGCCATCCACTGGGCGGACTGGCACCCCTACCCTACGACGCTGCCCACCCACACCATTTTGGCCCTCCTGGTCAGCCTGCGCCAGATCCTCGGTCAGGGGCTGCCGGCGTACTATGAGCGCCACGCCACGGCCGCCAGGCACGTGCGCAGCACGTTGGCATCGTGGGGCTTTTCCATGTTCACTGCCGAGCCCTTCACTTCGCCCCTGATCACGGCCATGTATGGGCCACCGGGTCTCGACCTGGAGGCATATCGCCGCTACCTCCTCGAAGAGCGGCAGATCATGATCTCCGGAGGGCTCGACGACCTGCATGGCAAGATCGTGCGCGTCGGCCACATCGGCAGGGCAGCCGGCCCCGACTATGTCGACGCGTTCCTCCAGGCCACGTACGA
>DATHUZ010000725.1:0-1702 GCA_035461725.1 Anaerolineae bacterium | reverse complement strand
GTCGAGCATCTCGACCACCCGCGCTTCGACCCGGGCGCGCGACCACCCCTCCATTCGCAGCCCAAAGGCGACGTTGGCCGCCACGTCCTTGTGTGGAAAGAGGGCATAGTCCTGGAACATAAAGCCAAAGCCTCGCCGGTGCACGGGTACCCCGGAAAGCCGCCGCCCACGAAACAGTACCTCGCCCCTCTCTGGCACCTCCAGGCCGGCCACGATGCGCAGCAGCGTGCTCTTGCCCGAGCCACTCGGCCCGAGCAGGCACACGATCTCGCCCTCGTCCACGTCGAGCGACACGTCGGCGAGCACGGGATGCTGGTCATACACCTTGGTCACGTCGCGGATCTCGAGCAGGGCCACGTCAAAACTCTCCGATCTCGCCGACGCGAAAGCGCTCGATCAGCACAAACCCGGCGACGCACACCAGCATCAAGAGCGTGCTCATCGCCAGTCCCTGTCCCTGGAGCAGCGCCCCCTGCCCACCGAGCATCCGGTAGATGACCACGGGCATCGTCGGAAACTGCGGCCGGGCGAGGAGCAGGGTGGCTCCAAACTCGCCCATGCTCACCGTGAAGGCAAAGACAGCTCCCACCAACAGCGCGCGGGCGACGATCGGCAGGTCGATCTCGCGCACCACGCGCCACGGCCCGGCGCCCAGCACGCTCGCGGCGGCGCGCCAATCGGGGTTCATGCCGCGCAGGGCCGGCAGCAGGCTGCGCACGACAAAGGGAAAGGCGACCAAGGTGTGCGCCAGTGGCAGCAGCACCGGCGACGAGCGTAGATTCAGCGGCGGCTGTCCGAGTGCGACGACGTACCCCAGTCCGAGTGTCACCGCCGACGTGCCGAGCGGCAGCATAAAGATCGGGTCGAGCAGTGATCGCACGGCGGCGGGCGGCCCCGCGAGCAGGTAAGCGCTGATCAGTCCGATCACGAGTGACAGGACCGTCGCCGCCCCGGCGATGACGAGCGAGTTGCGCATCGCCACCGCGGGTGGCACAAAAAAGAAAGAGCGGGTCGGGTTTGTAAAGAGTGCCTCGTAGTAGCGCAGCGTAATGCCGCCTTCGAGCGTCAGCGACCGGTTGGCGAGCGCGATGAGTGGGGTCAGGAGCAGGACCATCAGGCCCCCGACGCCGAGCCAGACGGCGAGGCGGCCACGCCACGTCGTCGCCCGGCGCTGCACCGATTCGGCCGCGCGCAGGCTGAGCGGCACGGCGGCGCGCGCCTGCGTCCGTGTGTAGACGGCCATGATCGCAAAGGTAAAGATCATCTGGGCAATCGACAGCGCCGCCGCCACGGGCAGGTTAAAGAGGGGCACAGCCTGGTAATAGATCTCGACCTCGATCGTCGCCAGCCGCGGCCCGCCGAGGACGAGGATCACGCCAAAGCTCGTAAAGCAAAAGAGAAAGACGAGCAGCGACGCCGCGACGATGGCGGGCATCAGGATCGGCAGTGTCACCTCGCGAAAGGTGCGCCACCGGCCGGCGCCCAGCACCCTCGCCGCCTCCTCGACTCGCGGGTCGAGGTTCGCCCAGAACCCGCCTACCAGCCGCACTATGATCGCCGCGTTGTAAAACACGTGGGCAATCAACACCAGGGTCAGCGTGTGCTGCAGGCGGAGCGGTGGGCCGGCAACCGGCTGCCCGATCCAGCTCAGGATCGCCTCCAGGACCCGGTTCACCGGCCCATCCGCCCCGAGCAAAGCCGT
>DATHUZ010000724.1:0-3442 GCA_035461725.1 Anaerolineae bacterium | reverse complement strand
CGGCCTGGTGTTGAGCCAGGGCCTGGTCAGGCTGGCCCATGGCGCGGTATACGTCCGCAATCGCCGCATGAGCCTCGGGATCGCCAGGGTCCACCTGTGTAGCGCGCTCGCAGGCGGCGCGTGCCGCGGCCAGGTCGCCTGTGTACTGCAACTGCTTGCAGAGCGCCACCTGCACCACGCTGCTCGCCGGCGCCACCTCTACCGCCGTCTCGAGCCAGCGCTGCGCCTCATTCAGGTGGTTCTGCGCGCGCTCCAGGTCTGCCAGCGCGGCATAGCCCGTTACGATCACCGGCTCTATGGCAACCGCCCGGCTGAATGCCTCTCTCGCGCCCGCCCAGTCGCCCTGCCGCGCGCGCAGGTGGCCCAGCGCCAGGTATCCCTGTTCCGAGCCTGAAGCGGCCTCTATGGCCCGCTCGTACCAGGCCGCAGCTTGTTCTTGTGAGCCACTCCTCTCCTCGATGGAGCCAAGGCACACGTAGCCTGCCGGCTCGGCGGCGTTGGCCTGCACCGCCTGCTGGCAGAGCACTTTTGCCCGTTCTTGATCTCCTGACGCGAGGTAGACGCTGCCGAGCTCGACGTAGGGCGCCGGCAGCGACGGATTGGCGAGGATGGCGCGATCGAGGGTAGAGATCGCCGATTCGCGCTCTCCACGGCGCAGGTATTCCCGCGCCAGGGTGATCCACGCGTCCACCGACAGCGGATCGACCCGGGTGGCGGCCTGATACTCGGCCAGGGCCTCGCCGGCCTCTCCGCGCGCGAGGTAGAGATCGCCGAGCCGGGTGTGCACCTGCGCGTGGGCGGGCGCGGTGTCGCGCGCTGCCAAGAAGGTCTCAAGCGCATCCTGGTCCTGGCCTTGCTTCAGGTGGAGTGCTGCCAGGGCCAGCAGGGGCTCGGCCTGATCGGGTGCGAGGCTCGCGGCCTGTGTGGCGGCGTCCACTGCCTGCTGCCATTCGCCACGCCCGGCGTGTGCCTGCGCGATGGCCAGTTGCACAGAGCCATCACCCGGCGCCATGGCCGATGCCGCTTGGTAGATCGCCATCGCCTGGCTCTGCTGCCCCTGGCGATGATAGAAGGCGGCCATGGCCAGGCGAGCGAGCACGGAGCCCGGCTCCACCTCGACCGCCTTCTGGTAGGCTACCTCCGCATCGCGCGCCCGGCCTCGTTTCTGATAGTAATCGCCCAGGGCGGTCCATGCGGCCGCGCTGCCCGGCTCGGCTGCTACCGCCCCGTTGTACGCCGCGAGAGCCTCCTCGGCCGCGCCGCGCTGCTGCTCGCACTCTCCGAGGGCGATCCACGCCGCGGAGTTCCCCGGCTCCAACCGGGTCGCCTGCCGGTACGCAGTGACGGCATCCTCCGTGCTGCGCCCACCAAAGTCGCCGAGCGCCATCCAGGCCGCGGCGCTGCCCGGCTCGCTTTCCACGGCGCGGTTGTAAAGCTCTGCCGCCTCGTCTGACCGGGCACTCTCCCGGTAGTAGTTCGCGAGGGCGAGGACGGCCGTGACATTTCCCGGTTGAGTCTCGAGTGCCCTTTCGTAGGCAGCCAGCGCCTCGGGCGCCAGCGCGCGGCTGTGGTAGTAACTACCGATCGCTATCCACGCCGCCACGCTGCCCGGCTCGACCTCGGTGGCGGTTCGAAACGCGGTCAGAGCCTGATCCACCTGTCCGAGGTGCTGATAGATCTCGCCCAGACTGATCCAGCCGGTTGCCGAGCCAGGCCTGGCGACCGTCGCGGCCAGGCACTCGTCGAGGGCGTCGTCAGACTGGCCCATCTGCAGGTATAGTTTGGCCAGGCTCGAATAGGAAGCCAGGTAGGCAGGATCGACCAGTTGCCCCTCTTTGTAGAGAGCGATCGCCTGTGTATAATTGCCCCGCCGTGCATAGTAGTCACCCATCGCCACGCGGCCCCAGGCCGAGGTCGGAAGCGCCGCTGCGGCAGCGCGGTAGGTGCTCTCTGCACCGGCCAGGTCACCGCGCCGCTCCTGGAGGAGGGCGAGCTGGACGTAACTTTCGGCCACGGCCGAGCACTGCGCCATCGATTCCTGGTAGGCCATGATGGCCATATCCCACTCGGCCTGCTGCTCGTACACGCGGGCGAGGGTCACGTACGATGCGCTCTCCTCCGGCATCCATTCTACGGTCTGCTGCGCCCAGTCGAGGGCCTCATCCAACATTCCCTCAGCGCGCGAGATGTCGCTCAAGGCGCGATAGCTGCCCATCGAGGCCGCTGTCGCGAGACCTTGCTGCAGCACACTCTCGGCTAGCGTCACGTCTCCTCCGATGCGGTGCGCGTTGCCCAGCGACAGATAGGCCGGGGCATAGCCCGGCTCCACCTCGATCGCGCGCTCGTACTCGGCCAGCGCCCGATCGAGATCTCCTGTACGCTGGTACGCGTTGCCGAGTGCCACGTGAACACGCCCCAGCCCCGGGTTGATCTCGACAGCTTTTTCCAGCGTGGTGAGCGCTGCCGCCGGGTCGGCCAATGTCTGATAGGTGTCGGCGAGCATGAGGTATGCTCGCGTGTCGTTCGGCTCGAGCTCGAGTGCGCGTTGGTACGCCGCCACGGCCTCGGTCCACTCGGCACGCGCATGGTGCAGTTGGCCCAGAGCCACGTGAGCGGCGGCACTGGCGGGATCGAGCTGAAGCGCCCACTCGACCTGCTCCTCAGCCATGTCCCACTGGCCGGGACGCTGATAGGCACCGGCCAGCAGCAGGTGGAACTGCGCATTTGTCGGTCCAAGGCGCACCACCTGGAGAATCTGCCCGAGGTGCAGATCGGGCTGGCACTGCTCGTCGTAGAGGGCACCCAGGCCCCTGTAGGCCGGCAGCAGGCGAGGATTACCCGCCAGGGCCGCGGTGTAGGCATCCTCGGCTTCGGCGAGGCTTCCGATGCGCTTGTACAGGTCGCCCAGCATCAACTGCAGCCGTGGATCTTGTTGGATCGACTGGCTGAACTCTAGCTTTTGCAGGGCGGCTTGCACGTCGCCATTCGCCACGTGCAGTGGGACGAGGGCACGGTGGGGGCCCGGGAGCACCGGATTGAGGTTGGTCAGGCTCTCCAGGCGGTCTATCGCCGCGGCGACACCAGATTGTTCCTGGATCGCCTGCCCTAATAAAAGAGCACTGAAATAGCTGTTCGGACTGAGGCGCAGGGCAGTCTCGTACTCCTCGATGGCTGCATCGAGGTCTCCCTCCCGCCGATAGATGCTGCCGAGGTGCAGATGAGGGAGTCCGAGCCACGCGGCCTGACGAACCGCCGCTCGATCTGCGTCGGCAGCCGCCGTTATGTCACCTGAACCGATCAGCGCCACAGCCATTTCCGTGTAGCGGCGGGCCGTGGGCTCGATGGCGATGGCCCGCTGATAGCTTTCGACGGCGCGCGAATCCCAGTTTCCTCGCATTAGGAGAGCGCCCTGGGCTGAATGGTATGCTGCCGTGTTGGGTGC
>DATHUZ010000723.1:0-14261 GCA_035461725.1 Anaerolineae bacterium | reverse complement strand
CTCGCGTTGCCGGTTGAGCACGTCGTCGTATTCGAGCAGGTGCTTGCGTAGATCAAAGTTGTAGCCTTCGACCGACTGCTGTGCCCGCTCGAGGGTCTTGCTGACCAGGCCATGCTCGATGGGAAAATCGTCGCCGATCGTCTCCATCAGGCGCGACAGCATCTCTTTGCGCCCGAACCTGCGCATGAGATCGTCCTCGAGTGACAGGTAAAAGCGGGAAGAGCCCGGCTCTCCCTGTCGGCCGGCGCGACCACGAAGCTGGTTGTCGATGCGGCGTGCTTCGTGGCGCTCGGTGCCGAGGACGTGTAGCCCGCCCTCGCCGAGCACCTGCTCGCGGCGCCGGGCATAGTCGGGCAGCACCTCGGCAATGGCGCTGTCCATCTGTGCCGCCGTCGCCGTGTAGGGATCGAGGCCGCGCGCCTCGAGGGCCTGCACGGCGCGGTGGATCGTCTCGTCCGACAGCTCTCCACCCAGCTTGATGTCGACGCCGCGGCCTGCCATATTGGTGGCGATCGTCACCGCGGCCGGCTCGCCGGCGCGCGCGATGATGGCCGCCTCGCGCGTGTGCTCTTTGGCGTTCAGGATCTCGTGCTCGATCCCCTCGCGCAGAGCGTGTTCCAGGTTGCGCCGCACGCGCGGCTGATCGGGCAAACGGAGATAGTCGATGATCCACTTGAGATTCTCGTCGGTGAGCGCATTCGAGTTGAGGCCAAGGTCGCGTGCCAGGTGGCGCCACGCCGCCGAGTTCATCGTCTCGAGGCCGGCATTCATCGTCTCACGCAGGGCGGCATGCTGTTCGCGGTCGAGCTTGGTTTCCTGGAGCGCGTAGGCCACCTGGGGCGAGAGAACTGCCATTTGCAGCCTTTCGCCCGTCAGGCGTTTGCTGAGGCGCTCTGACATTTCCACCGAGGTGGTGCCCACCAGCACCGGCTGCCCCCGGCTGTAGCAGTCGAGGATCTCGCGTGCCACGGCGCGCAGCTTGGCTTCTTCGGTGCGATACACGACGTCGGCGTGGTCCTGGCGCGCCACCGGCTTGTTGGTGGGGATGGCGAGGACGTCGAGGTGATAGATCTTGAAGAATTCTTCCCCCTCGGTGACGGCCGTACCGCTCATGCCCGCCAGCTTTTTGTACATCCGGAAATAGTTCTGAATGGTGATCGTGGCCGAGGTGACGTCGCGCGGGCGGATGGGCACCGCTTCTTTGGCCTCGATCGCCTGGTGCAGTCCTTCACTCAGGCGCCGGCTGGGCATCAGCCGGCCTGTGTGCTGGTCGATCAAGATGATCTCTTTGCGCTGGCGAATGTAATCTCGCCCTTCCTGGAAGAGCACTTCGGCCTTGAGCGCCTGCTGCATATAGTGGACGTAGCGATAGTTGGCTTCGTCATAGATGTTCTCGATGCCCGTCTCCTGCTCGACGAGCGACAATCCCGCTTCGGTGAGATAGACCGATCGCTCCTTATCGTCCAGCTCATAGTGCACGCCGCGCTCGAGCTTTTTGGCAATGACCGCAAAGCGGCTATACTCCTCCACCGGCTCGTCCGACGGGCCTGAAATGATCAGTGGGGTGCGCGCCTCGTCGATAAAGATGTTGTCAACCTCGTCGACGATAGCATAGTAGAGGGGGGGCTGAACGCGACGCTCGAGGCTGAGCGCCAGGTTGTCACGCAAATAGTCGAACCCAAATTCGTTGTTGGTGCCGTAGGTGATGTCGGCGGCGTAGGCGGTCTTGCGCGGCACAGGGCGCAACCCAGGGTACGGGTCGCGCTGCGAGGCGGGATCGAATAGATAAGCCGGTTGGTCAGCTCCCGACTGGAGGAGGCCGACAGACATCCCCAACGCATGGTAAATGCGTCCCATCCACAACGAGTCGCGACGTGCCAGATAATCGTTGACCGTCACCAGGTGCACGCCCTTGCCGAGGAGCGCGTTCAGATAAACCGGCATGGTGGCGACGAGCGTCTTGCCCTCGCCGGTCCTCATCTCGGCGACCTTGCCCTGGTGAAGCACGATGCCGCCGACTAACTGGACGTCGAACGGCCGCATGTCCACGTGGCGCTTGGCCGTCTCGCGCACGACGGCGAACGCCTCGACGAGCAAGTCGTCGAGCGTCTCCCGGCTGCCGGCGAGGCGTGCCCTGAACCGCTCGGTAAACGCCCGCAGCTCGGCATCGCTGCGCCGCTCCATCTGCGGCTCCTGCGCATTGATCGCGTCTACCAGCGGCTGTATTTTCTTGATCTCTCGTTCGTTGGGATCCCCAACGACTTTGCCAATCAGTCCTTTAAGCATAGCCTACACTGTCTCGTCCAACGGGCCGGACGGCCCGGCGTGTCTCCGGCACGTCAAACGGAGCCGGAAAGCCGGTCATCAGCCGGTCGATATGTTCTCCAAGCTGGTTGCGCACCAGCGCGAGCGCATGAGCATCCTCAGAATAGCCTGCCACGAGCAGCTCAAAGACCGTGTTCACCTCCGAGTGCTCGATCTCGTGCGCGAGCTGGTACGCGTCTTCCAAAGTCTGAATCTCGGCACTGCTCACCTTTTGCGCCAGGCTCATGTTCCAACGTGCCATCTCGAGCAGTTCCGGATCCGCTTCCAGTGATAGGTCGGTGACAGACAGGTTCTCCCTGACACGCCTGAGGCGTTGAGCGTGCCCCGCTTCTTCAAGCGCATAGCTGTGCCAAAACGTGGCGACAGCCTCGTGCGCAGCGAAACGGTCGTGCAAGGCCTCGTAGAACACCTCTGCCGCTCGCTCGGTTGCGATCGCCATCTCGAAAGCGTCGCTGACTGTTTGTCTGACCGGCACTCTTCCCTCACGCTCGTTTCAAAAACGTGCACGCGCAGCGGGTTCCTGTCCGCGTGCAGCCACACATTATAACACAGACCGTCGAATCTCGCTACTCGTTGAACAGCTCTCCCACCGAGATCCCAAGGTGGATGCGCTGGATCACCTCGGCCAGCAGGTCGGCAACCGACAGCACGTGCAGGAAGGGTTGCAGCGCACGGCGTTTCTCGGGCGAGATATAGACGGTGTTAGTGACGACGAGTTCTTTGAACCGCGCGGCGATCATGTTGTCGACGCCACACGGTGGCGACAGCACCGCGTGGGCGGCGCACGCATACACGTCGCGCGCGCCCCGTTCTCGGCAAAAGTCGGCCGCCTGCGTGAGCGTGCCCCCCGTGTCGATCTCGTCGTCAAAAATGATCACATTCCGATTCTCCACGCTTCCGATCAGATTCATCTGGCGCGTGCCGCTGCGATCGGGCAAGCGGCGCTTTTCGATGATGGCCAGCGGGAGGTCGAGATTCTCGGCAAAGTTGCGGGCGCGGCGGCTGGCGCCAATGTCGGGGGCCACGACGACGGTGTCGGCCAAGTCCTTCTGGCGAAAGTAGCCGGTCAACAGGTGCTGCGTGGTGAGCTCATCGCCAGGGATGTTGAAAAAGCCCTGGATCTGGCCCGCGTGCAGATCGATCACGAGAAATCGGTTTGCTCCTGCCACGCCGATCACGTCGGCCATCAGGCGGGCCGTGATCGGCACCCGCGGCTGATCCTTCTTGTCGGTGCGCCCGTAAGCAAAGTAGGGCACGACGGCGGTGATCCGCCCCGCCGAGTCGCGGCGCAAGGTGTCGATCAGGACGAGCAGCTCGACGATGGTGTCATTCACCGAGGTGGGCACGGTGGCGAACTGGCTCTCTCCAAGGTCGGCCAGGATGTCGGGCGCCACCACGCATTCGCCTGCCGCGGGCTCTACGTGGCGCACCCCCGCGCACGTAGGCTGGATCAGAAACACGTCCTTGCTGCGCACACTCTCGCGCAGCTTGGCGAACACGTTGCCGTTCGCGAACTGGCGGATGGTGACGCGGCCGAGGCGATGGCCGAGCTTGTCGGCCACCTCTTGCGCCAGCTCGGGGTTTGCCGTCCCGCCATAGATGGCCAGGGGGCCGTACAGACCATATTGCTCTCCGCGGTCCCGCTTCCGGCTGACCTCAAACATTTTTCGATCCATCGCTGACCCCTCTCTGTGCGCCGCTGCCCAGTTTCCAACCGCCCGCATTATACCACGCGCGTGACGGTGCATCAAGGTGGGAAGGTTGGAAGGCGAAGTCCAGAGGAGTGTGGCGCGACCTTCCGGGTTGCGAACCCGGCAGTGACCGCGCCTTTGCCGAAATCCGAACTTGACAACCTGTTACCCCATGGTATAGTATCCACATGAATAGATCCGCGAGCGCTGCGGAATGCTCGCCTGGAGGATAGACGTGACGAAAACGATTGCTGTTGCGGGCAAGGGCGGGACGGGCAAGACCACCATCTCGGCCCTGGTGATCGACTACCTGGTCAGGAATAAGAAGGGCTCGATCCTGGCCATCGACGCCGACCCGAGTACCAACCTCAACCTGGCCCTCGGCGTGCCGCTCTATGACACCGTGGGCGACGTGCGTGAAGAAACCGCCACCGCCGTGGGCGGCAGCGGTGCCCTGGGCGGCCTGAGCAAATGGGATTATCTCGACCTGCGCATCCAGGAATCGGTGACCGAGGAGCAGGCGTTTGACCTGCTGGCGATGGGCCGGCCGGAGGGCCCCGGCTGCTACTGTGCGGCGAACAACATCCTGCGCACGTCGGTCGACCGCCTGACAGACTCGTACGATTACGTGGTGATCGATAACGAGGCCGGCCTGGAACATCTCAGCCGGCGCACGACGCGCGACGTCGACCTGCTGCTCGTCGTGTCGGACCCGTCGCTGCGCGGCCTCATTGCCGCCGAGCGCGTGGTCGAGCTGGTGGACGAGCTGAAAACCGCGGTGGGCGCGGCGTATCTGATCGTGAACCGTGTGCCCGAGGGTGGGCTGGCGGTACCGCTGCGCGCCCACATCGAGGAGAAGGGCTTGCGCCTGGCCGGCATCCTGCCGGCGGACCCGGCCGTCAACGAGCTAGACGCCATGGGCGAGCCGATCGTCAAGCTGCCTGTCGATTCGCCGGCCCGGCTCAAGCTGGAAGAGATCCTGTCGTCGCTGAACGGCGGGATGTAGCGCGCCGGTTGGGCCGCACACGAGGCAGGGAGATGAAAGAAGCACTGCTGTATGAAAAGCTGGATGGTGGGCGCGTGCGCTGTCACCTGTGCGCCCACCGGTGTACGATTGCCGACGGGAGGCGCGGCGTGTGCGTCGTGCGGGAGAACCGGGGCGGCACGCTCTACAGCCTGGTGTACAGCATGCTCCTATCGCAGGCCGTCGATCCTATCGAAAAGAAGCCCCTCTTCCACTTTCACCCGGGCACCGGCGCCTTTTCCATCGCCACCGCCGGCTGCAATTTCGCGTGCGAGTTCTGTCAAAACGCCACTATCTCGCAGATGGTGCGCGACCAGGGGCAGATCGCCGGCCGCCAGACGCCGCCGGAAGAGGTGGTGCGTGCCGCGCAGCGGCACGACTGCCGGTCGATCGCCTACACCTATACCGAGCCGACGATCTTTTTCGAATACACGTACGACATCGCGCGGCTGGCACACGCGGTTGGGATCGCCAGCGTGTACGTCACCAACGGCTATATGACGCCCGAGATGCTCGCCCTCTTTCAGGGCACGGCGGGGGATCACGAGCCGTGGCTCGACGCTGCTAACGTCGACCTGAAGGCGTTTCGCGACGAGACGTACCGGCAGATCTGCGGCGCACGGCTGCAGCCGGTGTTGGATGCGCTGGTCGAGATGAAAAGGCTCGGTGTGTGGCTCGAGGTGACGACGCTGGTGGTACCCGGCATGAACGACTCGGAGGCCGAACTGGGCGATATTGCCCGCTTCCTCGCCGGCGAGCTCGGACCCGAGACCCCGTGGCACGTCAGCCGCTTTCATCCCGACTATCAGATGTACGACCGCGACAGCACGCCGCCGCTGACGCTGCGCCGTGCCTACGAGCTGGGCCGCGAGGCGGGGCTGCACTACGTCTATGTTGGAAATCTGCCCGGCGCCCGCCTGGAAGACACCTACTGCCCCCACTGCGATCAAACCGTCGTCGCCCGCTGGGGTTTCCAGGTGACGGGTTACGCGATCAAGGACGGCCGCTGCGAGCACTGCGGCGGCACCGTGCATGGCGTCGGGATGTGAACGATCCCATGAGCACATGGACAAATGAGCAGATGGATGTAAGCCTTGTTGACGGTTCCCTGGCCCCTGGCCCTTGCCACGTGTCATGAGAATTCTTTTTGTAGAGAAGCAGATTGACTATGCCCCGCTGGGCGTGCTTTACCTGGCGTCTGCCTTGCGTAACGCGGGCCACGAGGTGCGGCTGGCGGTGGCGGCGGAAGAGGACCCCGTCGCGGCCGCGCGCGCCTGGCAGCCGCACGTGCTCGGCTACAGCGTCTACACGGGCTCGCAGACCTATTACCGCGACCTGAACCTGCAGATCCGGGCCGCCCTGGGCGCGGCCCTCGGCGCCGCGGTCAACGCGGTTTCGGTGTTTGGCGGCCCCCACCCGACCTACTTTCCCGAGTTTGTAGAAGAGCCAGGGGTCGACGCCGTGTGCCTGGGCGAGGGCGAGGGGGCGATGCTCGACCTGGTAGCGGCGCTCGAAGCAGGCCGGCCTCTGACCGGGATCGAGAACTGGTGGTTCAAGCGCGATGGCGAGATCGAGCGCAACCCGGTGCGCGACCTGGAAGACGACCTGGACCGGATCCCCTTCCCGGACCGGGACCTGCTCTTCGCGCGCGACGCGCTGGCAAGGCAGAGTGGGATCAAGCATTTCATCACCAGCCGGGGCTGCCCGTACGATTGTGCCTACTGCTTTAACCACGCGCTGGCCGAGATCTATCGCGGCAAGGGCCGGCGCTTGCGCCAGATGAGCGTTGACCGGGTCGTCGAGGAGGTAAAGGCGGTCGGCGAGAGTTACCCGATGCAGTTCGTCGTCTTTTTGGACGACCTGTTCATCGTCAACACCGCCTGGCTGCGCGAGCTGGCCGCCAAGTTCCCACGGCAAGTCGGGCTGCCCTTCTTTTGCAACGTGCGCGCCAACCTGGTGACACCGGAAAAGGTGGATCTCCTCAGGCAGGCGGGGTGTGCCAGCGTCGGCATGGGGCTGGAGACGGGTAACCCGGAGGTGCGCAACGGGCTGCTGGGGCGTAACCTGTCGGACGCGCAGATCGTGGAGGCGAGCCGCCTGATCCGCCAGGCGGGCATCCAGTTGCTGACGACCAACATGGTGGGGCTGCCCGGAGGCACCCTCGAGCATGACCTCGAGACGCTGGCGCTGAACCACGCCTGCCAGCCGGCCTACGCGAACGCCTTTCTCTACCAACCCTACCCCCGCACGCGCCTCGGCGAATACGCGCGCGAGCATGGCTACGTCGAGGGCTCGATCGACGACATCGATCCGTCGGCATGGGAGCGGTCGGTGCTGCGCTTTGCCTCGCCCGGCGAAAAGCGCCAGATCGAGAACCTGAACAAGCTCTTTGCGCTGGCAGTCGAGTGGCCGTGGCTGGCGCGGCCGGTGCAGCGCCTGATCAAGCTGCCGCCCAACCCCGTCTTTCGCCTGGCCTACAAGCTCTGGAAGGGGTACGCGGTCAAGAGCCGCATCCACCCCTACCGCCCGTCGCCGCGCGAGTTTCTGCAGACCGTGCGGCGCTTTATGCGGTTCGACTGACGTGGCCGAACGGAAAACCGCGCTGCAGGCCTCTGCCGGTGGCGTTGTGTACCGCCGGCGCGACGACGGTCAGATCGAGGTGGCGCTGATCGCGACGCATGAGGGCCAGCGGTGGGGGCTGCCCAAGGGGGCGGTGCGCAAGGCCGAGACGCCGGAAGAGGCGGCGCTGCGCGAGGTGGCAGAAGAGACCGGGCTGAGCGCGCGTCTCGTCGACCAGATCGACCAGATCGACTACTGGTTCCAGATTCGCCGCGGCAGCACGCCGGTGCTGGTCCACAAGACCGTCGATTTTTTCCTGATGGAGGCCACGGGAGGCGACGTGGCAGACCACGACTGGGAAGTGGACGAAGCGCGCTGGTTCACCCTCGACGATGCGATCCAGGCGGCCAGTTACGACAGCGAGCGGGAGTTGCTGCAGGCGGCCGCCGGGCGGCTGCGCTAAACCTCGATTTTTTTCCAGCCGCCGTTGCGGTAGCGTAGATAGTTCAGCGTGCCGCGCAGCCCCATGTCGGCCGACATCGCCACCCAGGCACCGGTCAGGCCCCAGCCGAGGCCCACGCCCAGCAAGTAGGCGAGAGGCACCCGGAAAAGCCAGATGCTGGCGCCCGTGATCATCATCGGGTAGCGCGTGTCGCCTGCACCGCGCAGGCCGCCGGCAAAGATCATGCCCGCGGCCACCAGCGGCTGGATGAGGCCGACGATGCGCAAGGGCATGACGCCGGTGGCCACCACCTCCGCATCGTTGGTGAAAAAGCCGAGTAGTTGGGCCGGAAAGAGCACAATGATGACCCCAATGGCCGACATCAGGATGGCGCCCAGGCGATAGGCCGTGTAGCCCCGCTTCTCCGCTTCCTCCGGCTTTTTGGCGCCGAGCCCTTGCCCCACCAACGTCGTCGCCGCCACGGCAAAACCGAACCCGGGCAGGAACGACATGGAATGGATGTTGATCGCGATCTGGTTGGCGGCGTAGGCCACGGTGCCCAGAGAGGCCAGGATGGTGGCAAAGACCATGACACCGGTGCGAAACAGGAGCTGCTCGGCACCGGTGGGCAGACCGATGCGCAGGATGCGCCGGATCACGTCGGCGTCGGGGCGCAGGCCGCGCAGCACCAGGCGGATTTGACCCCGACCACGCAGGAGGATGACCATCACCAGCAGGCCGCCCACCAGCCTCCCGGTGGCCGCACCCAGTGCCGAGCCGACGACTCCAAGCCGTGGCAGGCCAAATGGCCCATTGATCGCGGTCCACGCGACGACGATGTTCAGGGCATTCACCACCAACATGACGTACAGGGGCGTGCGCGTATCGCCCGCGCCGCGCATAGCCGCATTGCCGCTGAACATCAGGGTCGAAAAGAAAAAGATGCTGGCCACCACGCGCAGATAGGCAACGCTCAGGTCGATCACGTCGTCCGGGGCGCCGAGCAGCAGCACCGCGGGACGGGCAAGCAGCGTGCCAAGCAGGGTGGCGATGGTGCCGATGAGCATCGCGACCAGGACCGACTGGCGCAGCACCCGGTTCGCCTGCTCCGGCTCGCGCGCGCCGATGTAGCGCGCGATGAGCGCCGTCGAGCCGGTGGCGATCGCGCCAAAGAGGGTGGTAGCCATGAATATCCACTGGTTGGCGAGGCCGACGGCGGCGAGAGAAGCGGCGCCCAGGTGCCCCACCAGGAAGGTATCGACGATGCCGACCATCATGCTCAGCATCTGCTCGCCCATGGCCGGCAGGGCCAGGCGCAGCACGTCGCGCCGCACAGCGCCTGCTTCTTGCGCCGCGGGACCGGCCTCTTCTTTTAGGGGGGAGGATGAACGATGCGCGCGTCCGGTCCAGGTGCGCAGGCGGCTCACCCATGCATCATACTCTTTTCGAGTCACCTGCATCGCATGTCGCATTTCATTTCTGGCCTTCCAGGCGGCCTGGCCTCCGATCTTCCAGTCCACGTCACACTTCCAGTTTTTTCCACGCACCGCCGCGGTAGCGCAGGTAGTTCAGCACGCCGCGCACCCCCAGGTCGGCCGCCATGCCGACCCACGCGCCTGTCAGCCCCCAGCCGAGTGTTAACCCAAAGAGGTACGCGAGGGGTACGCGCAGGAGCCAGATGCTGCCGCCCGTGATGACCATCGGGTAGCGTGTGTCGCCGGCGCCACGGAGGCCGCCCGCAAAGATCATGGCTGACGCCACCAGCGGCTGGATGAGGCCGACGAGCCGCAGCGGCATAATGCCCGCGGCGACGACCTCCGGATCGTTGGTGAAAAAGCCCATGAGCTGCGCCGGAAAGAGAAGGATGGCGACGCCAATGGCCGACATCAAGAGTGCTCCCAGCCTGTAGGCGGTGTATCCTCGGCTCTCTGCTTCCTCCGGCTCTCTGGCGCCCAGCTTTTGGCCCACCAGGGTAGTGGCAGCCACGGCAAAGCCGAATCCCGGCAGGAACGACATCGAGTGGACGTTGATCGCGATCTGGTTGGCGGCAAAGGCGGCAGTGCCCAGGGTGGCGAGGACACGGGCAAAGGCCATGTAGCCGGTGCTGAACAGGAACTGCTCGGCGCCGCTGGGCAGGCCGATGCGCAGCACGCGCCGGATCACGTCGGGCTCGGGGCGCAGGCGGTGCAGCCGCAGG
Source organism: Anaerolineae bacterium (assembly GCA_035461725.1). Lineage (GTDB taxonomy): Bacteria > Chloroflexota > Anaerolineae > JAAYZQ01 > JAAYZQ01 > JAFGIA01. The sequence continues at coordinate 4,023 of DATHUZ010000723.1, read as the reverse complement.
CGAATGCCGGCGCGTCCGCGCAGGAGGATCGCGACGATGAGCAGGCCGCCGGCCAGGCGGCCGACGGTGGCGCCGAGGGCCGAGCCGACGACGCCGAGCTGAGGAAGCCCGAACGGGCCGTTGATCGCCGTCCACGCTACAACTATGTTCAGCACGTTCACGACGAGCATCACATACAGCGGCGTGCGCGTGTCGCCAGCGCCGCGCAGTGCCGCGTTGCCGACGAACATCAAGGTGGCAAAGAAAAAGGTGGTCGACACCGTGCGCAGGTAGGCGGTGCCTGGCTCTATTACGTCGGCGGGCGCGCCGAGGGCCAGCACAGCGGGCCGGGCGAGCAGTACACCAAGCAGCATAGACAGGAGCCCCAGAACCGCCCCGACGAGCATCGACTGGCGCAGCACGCGGTTCGCCTGCTCTGGCTCCTGCGCGCCGACGGCGCGGGCGACGAGGGCGGTGGTGCCGGTTGCCACCGCGCTGAACAGGGCCATGGCCAGGAACACCCACTGGTTGGACAGTCCAACCGCCGCGAGGGGCGCCGCGCCCAGGTGCCCCACCAGGAAAGTGTCGACGACGCCCACCATCATGCTCAACATCTGCTCGCCCATGGCGGGCAGGGCCAGGCGCAGCACGTCTTGCCGTGCCGAATCAGCGTCTCGCACTGTCTCTTGCACAGCAGCTTCCGGGTCGGTATCAGGCGTTTTTCTGCCGGTGAAACGCCGGGCGCGCAGCAGGAGCGAGTTCTTGGCCAAACCGCTATCCCAGGAGCCTGAGCGTGTCGACCACGCGGGCTAGCGTTTCCGTGTCAATCGAATAGAACTTGGCATTCCCATCGCGGCGGATCTTGAGCACGCCGGCGGTCGCCATCAGGTTGAGGTGGCGCGACACCGCAGGCTGCGAGATCTGGAGGTGATCTACGATCTCCTGGGCGTACATCTCTTTGCCGCGCAGCATGGTCAGGATCTGGAGGCGCGTCTCGTCGGCGAGTGCTTTGAGGGGCGGATAGAGCGCGGTGCCATCCGGTGCGTCGGGGCGCGGCGGCGTGGAGCGGCAGTTGTAAAATAGAACCAATTCGTCGCGATAGTGCGAGAAGGCGACGTATGGGCCGACGTAGCAGGAAGGGACAAAGTGGACGAAGCGGATAACGGGTATCAATGCCGTGATGCGCTCGGGCATCATCCGCCCCGTGACGGCGACAAAGGTATCACGGAACGTGGCCGGCAGGCGCCGCGACTGCTGGTGTGCGGCGCTGCGTACCATAATCGACCGTGTTGCCTCAAACTCTTCCGCGTATACGACTTGCCAGAACTGTGTCAGTGCGTCTAACAGGCGCCGTTTCAGCTCACCGCCGTCGGCGATCAGCTTCGCAACGACCGGCGGGTCGGCTTCCGACTCGATGCGGCGCAGGTATTCTGCCCATTCGTCGGGGCTGCCCGCGAGGTCAAAGAGTTCTGCCGGCGCCTTTCGCCGATCTTGCAGATCGTTCGAGTCGGCAGCGCTGCCGCGCGCCAGGGCACGCAGCGCCATCCACTGGTAGTGAATATCGGGCGTCGCTTCCAGGTGGGCCAGGAATTCATCAAAGCCCATGTCTGACGCATTGGTGGGCAGGTGGGCCATGATCTGCTCCGAGAAGCGCTGGTAGCCCCCGGCAAAGGTCATGAGCAGGCAGAGCTCGTCGCGCAGGGGAGGGGCAAGGGCGGCGCGCATTTCGTGCAGGCGCTCGGCCAGGCCCTCAAAGCGTGGTGCGGCGCAGAGCAGGCTCGCCGTGCTGAGCACACTGAGTGGCAGTGAAACCATGAATTGGTAGCCGACAGGCGCCGGCCCCTGGATCAAGTCAGGCATGTCCACTCCATCCGAGTATTACAATATAATTATATTCAGTGGAAGGCGTTTGTCAAATTTGCGGTTTGCCGGGTGTGGCCGTTGCACAGCCGGAGAAAAGCTGCTATAATGGCGTGAGCGGGTGGGATCGCGTGCCCGTCTACTCGGTCCGGCTGATACGTTCGATGGCGTCGCTGCTGCGTAGAAAAGTGATGATCTGTTGATCGGCCACAGGAAAGGCAAAGGCATCGAGTTGATCGAGGGTTACCCAACGCAGATCTGTGCACTCGAGGCATTGCGGCTGGCCGCTTATCCAGCGACAGTTGAAAGCATAGAGCGTCATGTAAAAGTGGGTAAAGACGTGCTCGACGCGGTAGAGCATCTCCCCGACTTGAATCTCGATCCCGACCTCCTCGGTAATCTCCCGGTGCAGGCAGGCGGGCAGGGTCTCGCCCGGCCGGCACTTGCCACCGGGAAACTCCCACATGCCGCCCAGCAGTCCATCCAGCGGCCGGCGGGTGATCAGCATCTGCCCCGCATGGTCCCAGATCACGCCGGCGGTGACGTCGCGATGAGGGCGCTGCGTGCGCGTGGCGCGGATCGGCAGCTTTTCCTGGATGCCCTCTTCGAGTGCCCGGCACTCGTGCGCCAGGGGGCAGAGGAGGCAGCTCGGCTGCACAGGCACGCAGACCGTCGCCCCGAGGTCCATCAGCGCCTGGTTAAAGTCACCTGCGTAACCGGGGGGCAGCATGGCATCGGCCAGTGCTTGCAGGTGTCGCTGCGTGTTCGACCGGCCCGGGTCGTCGTCGATGCCGAACAGGCGGCACAACACGCGCAGCAGGTTCCCGTCGAGGGCGATGGCGTCGTACTGAAAGGCGATGCTGGCAATGGCCGCGGCCGTATAACGACCGACGCCCGGCAGCAGAAGCAGCGCTTCGGGTGTGGGGGGCAGGTGCCCCCCCATCTCGTGGAGGATCAGCCGGGCTGCTTTGTGCAGATTTCGCGCCCGTGCATAGTATCCCAGGCCTTCCCACGCCTTCAAGACGTCGTCGAGTGGCGCCTCGGCCAGCGCCTGGAGCGTGGGGAATCGCTGCAAAAAGCGCTTGTAGTAGTCGATGACGGTTTCCACGCGTGTCTGTTGCAGCATGATTTCCGCGACCCAGATGGCGTACGGATCGTGGGTGTGCCGCCAGGGGAGGTCGCGGTGGTGGCGCTTGTACCACTCGAGCAGTCGGTAGCCCATCGCCACCAGTGTATCGGTTGCTTGACCACCTTCGAAAGCACCCATCGCCAGTCTACTATACCGCCGAACGGAGGCAGAAGCAAATTCAGATGATCTTGTGGCTGACAAGTCAATGTTGAGCTATTTTGCACTCGGTCTGAGTATGGGGTTGAGTGCGGGCGTCAGCCCCGGACCGCTGTTGGCCCTGCTGGTGACAGCATCGCTGCGCAGCGGCCTGTCGGGCGGGCTGCGCGTGGCCCTCGCCCCGCTGGTTACCGACGTGCCGATCATCACGCTGGCCGTGCTGGTCGCCGGGTACCTCACCCCGGACGCACTGCGCTGGGTGGGCACGGTGGGCGCGGCGGTCGTGGTGTGGCTGGGGATCGAAACGCTGCGCGCCGCACGCCATGCCCAACTGCCCCGCGCGACAGGCGAGCCGGCCGATCCGCAGCGCGAGCTGTGGCGCGGCGTCGTGGTCAACCTGCTAAACCCGCACCCGTACCTCTTCTGGGCGACGATCGGGGCGCCCGCGCTGGTGAAGGGCTGGCGCGAGTCGCCGTGGCATGCCGCTGCTTTCGTGGTGGCCTTTTACGCCCTCCTGCTCGGCTCCAAGGTCGCGATGGCGTGGCTGGTCAGCCGGCAGGCAGGGGCGCTGTCGCTGATCTGGTACCGGCGCGTGCTGCTGGTGTGTGGTCTGCTTCTCTTTGGCATGGCCGCCCTGCTGCTGTGGCAGATGTGGGGCGCCGCGTAGGAGGTGCTGTCGTGAAGGTCGAGGTGAATGGAGCGACGGTCGAGCTGGTCGAAGGGGACATCACCCAACAGGACACGGAAGCGATCGTGAACGCCGCGAACCGGTCGCTGCTGGGCGGCGGGGGCGTGGACGGGGCGATCCACCGCGCCGGCGGGCCCGAGATCCTGGCCGAGTGCCGCAAGCTGGGCGGCTGCGACACGGGCGATGCCAAGATCACGACGGGCGGCCGCCT
>DATHUZ010000722.1:0-2519 GCA_035461725.1 Anaerolineae bacterium | reverse complement strand
CCGACGTGCAGGGGATGAGCTACAACGAGATCGCCGATAGCCTCGATCTGTCGCTCGGCACGGTCAAGTCGCGCCTGAGCCGGGCGCGGGCCAAGCTGCGTGACTTTTTGGACGAGCGAGGGGAACTTTTGCCAGCGAGCTACCGTCTTAGGGTTGACGAGGCGACCTGAAATGGTGGGGGCGATAGCTGATGATCATGTTTAGAAGAAGAAACGACGAAACAAGAAATCATAACTACTTTGAAGAAAGGCTATCCGCCTATCTGGATGGCGAGCTGGCAACGCGCGAGCGGCGGGCAGTGGAGCAGCACCTGAAGGCGTGTGAGCGGTGCCGCTGGGAGCTGGCGACGCTCAAACAGACGGTGGCGTGGCTGGCCGAGCTGCCGGCAGTGCCTCTGCCGCGGGTGTTTGCCATTCCGGCCAACGTGGTGCCGGCGCCTCCCGTGCGCCGCCGGTCGTTTGTGCCCGCGATGCAGTTTGCTACCGCCATGGTGGCAGTGCTTCTCTTTTTCGCGGCCGCGGGTGACGTGATGCTGACGGGCTGGCCGTGGGGGACGACGGCCGAGCCGATGATGATGCAAGAGGTAGCGGTGGAGCGGACCGTGGCCGACGCACCGGCTGCGGGAGAGGCCGAGGTGACGCTCGAAGTGGAAGCGGCAACCTATACCGAGCCTTACGGCATGGGTGGCGCGGCAGCGGCGACGGCACCTGCGGCGGCAGACGCAACTCTGGCAGGGGCAGCCGAGAAGGAATCAGCCCCGGCCGAGGAATCGGTCGCGGCGGAAGCGCCCGAAGAGGCACCGATGGCGCTGCAGGCAGCGCCGGAAGACAGCGCGCAAGAGACGGCACTGGCAGAGCCGGCGACCGGCGAAGGGGTCGGCGGCGGAGAGGCAACCGACGAACAGGTGGACGCCACAGAAGAGGTAGCTCGTGTCCAGGCGGATACGCCGCCGGTGGCGCAAGCCACGCCGGCGCCCGGGGCACTGCCCGTGGATACGCCCGAACCGTTGCCCACTGCGGCGCCAGAGGCTCTGCCAACCGCGACGGACGCACCGCGGCCGACGACGAGGCAGGCACCGGCAGCGGCGATCGTGCCGACGCCCACGGCACTGCCGACGATCCATCCACCTGCCACCGCGGCCCAGGAGCCGCCGGCAGCGCTGGTGCAGGCCCCCGAGCCGGCGGCGCGGTCAGGCGAGGTGAGGGACGAGAGCGAGCCATCGGCACTGACAGGCGGTGATACGAGCTGGGCCGTGTTCTGGCTGCGGGTCGTCGAGTATGTGCTTGGGGTGGCGTTGGTGGTGCTGACGGGAGCCACGATCGCGCTGATGGTGTGGCGGCGATGGGCGCGCGGGCGGTAGCCGCGGGCGCTCACCTGACAGGCCGGCGAGTTCAACCCGGCGGATCGATTTTTTCCACAACCAACAAGTGAGATAATCCAAAGGCGCGCAGCGGCGTATGCTCGAGCAGGTACGTCGCTGCGCGCAGCACGCGTCCCAGCCCGGGACGGCGGCGGACGATCTTGTCGTACCCGGGATAGACCTGGGTGTGGGCTATGATTCGGACGGGCAGGCCAGCGAGCAGGCGGCGCAGGCCGCGGCGCGTGTAGGCGCGCACGTGCGGAGCCAGGCGCCGGCGCCAGCGGTCGGGCAGGTAGTTCACGAGCGGGATGTTGCCAAAGTGGTACGCGCCTCCCCAGTAGGCACCGTGGGTCTCGAACGGGTAGAGGCGGTTGGGAGCAAAGAGGACGAGGCGCCCACCCGGTGCACGGAGGACGCGTACTGCCTCGGCCACTGCCCGCCGGTCGTCGGACACGTGCTCGATCACCTCGTGTGACAGGACCACGTCAAAAGTGGCGTCGGGAAAGGGGAGGGCCTGGACGGACGCGGCGGCGAGGCCCGGCACGTCGCGCGCCTCAACCAACTTTTCGGCGTCGAGGTCGACCCCATAGACGCGCGGGCTGAAACGGCGAAAGGCGCGTACGTAGGTGCCGACGCCGGCGCCCGCATCGAGGATGGCCGCGCCTTCGAGGGAAGCGTAGCGCCGGATCATGTCGAGGCGGCGCTCCTGGCCAAAGCCCCAGACGTAGCTGGGGTGGCCGAGGTGGATGGCTTTATCGGCGCGGGCGCGAGGGCTACCAGCCATAGCCGAGGCGCAGGACGAGGCGCAGGGGCAGGTCGGCCTTCATCATCCTGGCCTGCGTTTCTTCGACCGAGTAGGCCACGCGCCTGTGCTCGACCGTCAGCTCGCCGGTATCGAGGATGGCATAGCTGGCGCGGGCATCGCCGTCACGCGGCTGGCCCACGCTGCCGGGATTGAGGATCAGGCGGTGGTGTGTCATCGCGACAGACGTGTTCCACCTGGGGGCCACCATGTCAGCCTTCTGATTGTCATCCCTGTTGTCGAGTCGAAAGAGCCCGGGGGTGTGGGTGTGTCCGACCAGGCAGTAAGGGGTGTCAAAGTATTGAAAGTTGACCTCCGCCGTCGACGGGTAGATGATATACTCCCAGATGGGGTGGC
>DATHUZ010000721.1:0-1597 GCA_035461725.1 Anaerolineae bacterium | reverse complement strand
CGAAGGTGACAAGGGTGGTGCTGTCGAGATGGAGAGGAAGCAGCTCAGGCATCGTCGGGCTCCGGGGTGAGAAAGACGGCGAGTTGGTCAAAGGCCGCGGCGATGGCACCGTGGCGTAGTGCATAGAGGCCGGTGGTCTTGCCCTCGTGGATGTGGAGGCGCACGAGGCCGGCGAGGCGCAGGGTTTTGAGGTGGTGGGTGACGGTGGGCAGGCGCAGCCGCAGGCGGCGGGCCAGGCCGGCGGGACTGAGCGGTTCCTGTGCCAGGTAGCGGAGGATGCGCAGGCGGGTGGGATCGGAGAGGGCCTTGAGCGCCTGGAGAAGCGTGTCGGGGACGGGCGCGCCGCGATCGAGGGATGCGTCCGGAGGGCGCGCGCCAAAGAGCCAGATCTCGCATCCCTGGTCGAGGTGGCCAAAGTAGACGAGGGGCGTGGACCAGTAGGAAGGGGCGAGCACCAGGGTCTCCAGCCCCTCCGGCTCGTCGAAAACGAGGCCGCGCGACAGCTCTTCCAACAGGGCGGGGAGGGGCATCTCGGCGGCCATGGCCCGCGCGTGCGCCAGGGCGGCCTCGATCGCCGGGGCGATCTGCCGCTCTTCCTCGGCGAAAAAGACGTCGTGGTAGGCGCGAAGCGCGTGCAAAAGGCGCTCGCCGAAACCGGCCACATCGGCCCACGCGCTCAGGGTAGCGGCGAGATCGTCGGCAGAAGCGGTGTCGTGGTGTCCGGGCTTGCACTCTACAAGCTGCCGGAGTGCTTGCCGGTCCGCCTCGTGCCAGGTGCCGCGGCGCATCACGCCGGTCAGGAGATCGGCCGCGTCACACGGGCCATCGGGGCCGGCGGCGAGGCGCGGCAGCCGCTCGGCCGGCGGGATCTGCTCCAGAGCGGCGAGGGCCACCTCGGCGTCTCTGGGCTCGGGAAGCGAGTAGAGCCAGTGAAACGGCACGTCGACCACCCGATGCGCCTGCTCCAGTGTCTCGCGGGCGTCGAGCGGCAGGCGCGCGCGCACGCCCGCGGCCCACGACGGACGGATGCCGAGCATGGCGGGCCGGTGCAGCGCGACGAGGCTGACAAAGAGGTCGTAGGCGGTGCCGGCGTGCCACGAAAGGATCGGAGCGGTCACGCTGCCTCCTCTGCTTCCAGGGCGAGCAGGGAAACCACCTGCCCGATCCAGGCGAGGGTACAGCCGAACATGCCGGCTGGGCGATGCCCTGGTGTCATCCTTCCTCTCCTACGTTAGATGATTGTCTAACATGGATGGTAACTCTTTTTTGGTTCTTTGTCAAATCAGCCGGTCATCACTATCTTTGTAGTTGCAAGATCTCTGGCTCACGCCAAGCCGCCAGGACGCAAAGAGGTGGCAACCATGCCCAACATGTTAACCATGTTTACACTGAGTCGACTCGATACGTGGTATAATGCCACGACAAGGAGTCGACATGCACGAGACTATCAACCGAATCGAACGTTATTTGCAGCGCCGGTACGGCGACCGCAGCACACCCAAGCACTACATGAGCGACATGCGGATCTTTGTCCAGCACGTGGGTGACAAGCCTCCTGGCGAGGTGAGTGTGAGAGACATCGATTCTTTCATGGACC
>DATHUZ010000720.1:0-8214 GCA_035461725.1 Anaerolineae bacterium | reverse complement strand
CCCAGTCTGTGGTTTGATCTTCAAGGCTGGGCGGCTCGATCACGAGGTGAAAGCGTCGGACGCTCGGATCGAGCACACCGCCGAACTCGGCAGCGAGAGCGATGCGCTCCGCACCGACCGTGCGCGTGACGAACTCGACCTCGACAGCCTCTTGCTCGGGCACGACAATGATTGCATCGCCCTTGATGACCGCCTGGCAGCCGAGTGCCCAGCCCTGCTCTTGCTCGTTTGGGGAGAGGCGGGCGCCGCCGCGATGGCTGACGGCGCCGTGCTCCACCTGCACCCTGCATCGACCGCAGCGCCCCTGGCCGCCACATGGGAGGTTGAAAGGAATGCCGGCTTCGATGGCTGCGTCTGACAAGAGCGTGCCGACCTGTACCTCTATTACCTTGCCAGATGGCTTGAAGACGACGATCGCTTTATGGCTCTGCTTGTTTCCCGCTTCGGACATTTCTACCCAGATTCAGGCTGGCTCGGAATCAAGGACACGACACACAGGCCGCGCCTTCTCGGGCCAGAGATCGCTACCGCAACTGCTTCAGGTATGCCGGCAGGTCCACGGCCTCGCGTGGACCAACCATGATCTCCCAACCTGGCAGCTCCTCTTCGAGCTCACCCGACAGAACCGAGACATGGCCCGGGAGCACGATCTTTTTGTGGTTGAGCTTGCTTGCCACGTCGAAGGTCTTGACCGCCTTGGCGATCGTCTCGGCATCGAACTTGCCCGCCGCCCACGCGGTGAGGACGCTCATGCCTTCGGCGTCGCAGATCACGAGCCACGCAGGCATGCCACTGCCGTCCAGCTCCCCGGCGACACTGAAGTAGGTGAGCGAGAAGTTGGTGGTGGTGAGAAGCGGCGAGTCGGCGGTCGGATTATTGAACTCGTAGATACCAGGGTCGACAGAAATCGGCTTTTGCGGGTCGGTGTAGATGTTGAGCCGCAGTGTGAGCAGTGGGTAGGCCACCGCGGGGTCAAAGTGATCCATGACGATGATGCCCGCGTACTTGGAGATATACTGCGTCGCGGCGACGATCTCGCCCTCTTCGGTGTCGGCCACTTCACCCGGGAAAGTGATAATCGGGTAGCCAAACGGCCGGAAGTTCTTTTTGAGCGCCAGGCGCCGGAGCTGTGTGACGTCGGACAGTGACTTGCCCAGGGCGCGGCTGCCGGGATCGAGGACGAGGTCTTCGACGCCCGCATCTGCCAGCTTGGTGGCCAGGTCGGCCAGCTCGTCGAGCCCGTCGCGGCTGCGCACGGCGAGGGCGGCGTTCGCCCCCTTGACCGCGTCGGCCATCGCCTGCCAGTTATCGGTGGTGGCAGCATACACAAGGGGCTTGTGGCCGCCATCCGCCTGGAGCGCAGCCTTGATCGCATCCGGGCTGTCAGACATGAGCACCAGTGGCAGGTCTGTTTTGGAGCGGATCGCCTCGACAGCCTGCTTGAAGGCGCCAGCATCGCCCGAGGCGTTCTCGACGGCGATGGCGTTCAGGCTCATGTCGATGCCAACGCGCTCGACGCAGTAGTGATTGACCTGTGACGCCTTGTCGGCGATGGTGTCAGCGTCCTCTGTGTCCTTGATGCGCAGGGCGAGGCCCGGCGGGTGGAAGAAGGTCTTTTCGTGGCGGTACATGACCGTCTCGTTGCCGACCTGGAACTCGCGTGCGCCGGTGCCGATCTTGACCAGGCGGATCGGTGGTGCCGAGGCAGCGGCCAGGGACTCCTTCGCCTCGACCGATACGTGCGGGCAATCGTCGAGCGACGCCTGCTTGGCCGCCAACTTCATGGCAAAGGCGAGGCAGGTCGGATGCCCACACTCTTTGCAGTTTGTCTTGGGCAGCAGCTTGTAGATCTGCAGACCAGAAAGTGCCATTTCGCTTCCTCCTCTATTCCGCCATCAGCTTGTCGATTGTTTCGCGCACGACACCGACTGTCTTGGGATGGCGCAACACGACAATGTCGGCGCCCGACTCGAGTAGAGCCGTCGCCGTGGTGGTTTCCCAGGTGACACCGCGCTTTTCGATGTCGCCCCACTCGCCGGGCACGCCTTGAGCTTGGCGCGACTCTTTCTGGCGCCAGCTCTCCTCACCTACAAAGCACACCATCGGCTGCTGGGTCATGCCGTCGCCTGTCAGGGCCGCCAGGCGCAGGCGCTCCATGACCGAGTAGGTGTACTCGAGGCCGTAGCCGAGGGCACCGGTGGTTGGGTCCATCAGGACTCGATCCAACGGCATGCGCATGTCGCTGATCAGGATGTTGAGCTGCTTGGCCAGGTTAACGTCGATCGGCGAGCTGGCGATGACGACGTGCCCGTGAGCCAGCGCACCGGCGACCAGGGTGCGATAGTTCTTGTCCTCGCACAGCCCGAGTGCCAGGCGCTCGCCAGGGGCCGCCTCGGCAACAGCGACGAGCAACTCGTTGTCGCGCTCTGCCTGTCCAGGGCCTCGAACAAGGATGGGCAGGCCGGTGGCCGGCAGCAGGTTCTTGATCGTGGCGGCCGCCTGCTTGGCGGTGGTCGGGTTGCCCGCGGCGTCGGTACCGCGCAGCTTGAGCACGATCACGTCAGCACCCAGTTCCTCGGCCTTTTTCGCCCACGCTGCCGGGTCATTCAGCACATCGCCCCAGGCGTCTTTGAGGACGGATGACCAGTCATCAGGATAGCTATCCTGGATCTCGATCCCGATGACAGGCGGGTTGGGCATGCTGCCCTCAAAGTGCAAGAAGGGCAGCGTCGTCTCGCCACCCACGGTGACGGTGCGAGTGCGGGTGCCGCCCTCGCCAGCGGTCGCGCCGAGGGTTACCTCCCGGATCGCGCCGGTCCACCGTTCTTTTGGAACTTCGACTGTTTCTGGCATTGAACCTCCTCCTCAATGGATAAAAGTTGAACGTCCTGGTTCACCCCAAACCTGTATGGCAACTGTGTCAACTTGGCCTTAACGTAGTGAGCAGCAAGGGTTTCCCCTTGCTGCACGTGAACACGGTGCCACAGTTGCGAGCCCTTGCCAAGTCACGATGATACAAGATTGCGGATCAGGGAACCAGGAGCTCCCTGATCCGCAATCACGGGCTTTTCTCCCTACATCAACGGGTCCATCGAGAGTGCCGGGTGCCCGGTTTCTTCCAGGTAAGCCAGCACTTCTTCTTCGGTCGTGGCGACGCGCTCGTCGGCGATCTTGTCGATCAGGTCTGGATCCCCCTCGCGGATGGCGGCTTGTTTCAGCTCCTCGGCCATGCTCTCCTTGAGGAAGCTGGACATCCAGACGATGCGCTTGAGGCCGCCGTCGGCGCGGATGAACTTTTTGCTGATGATAAAGTACTTGCCGATCCCCAACACGCCGGGGGTCTGCAGGCCACCACCGGCCATGCCGGCCAGGGTGCTGAAGGTCATGCCCGCCGGGGTCATGCTTGGATCCTCGCGGCTGGCGATCATAAAGCCGTTGCACAGCGGCAGGATCATCATGATGCACTCAAAGCAGCCGCAGCTCGTCATCGGGTACTCCATGATCGAGTACATAGTGACGGTCTCGATGGCGCTGTGCGAGGCCTGCTGCACAAAGTCGTTGACCTTGTCAAAGACGCCGGTCCACCCGTCGATCGCCCGCCCCTTGCCGATGGGCTGGTTTGGCCCGGTGGGGTTGATCTGGTAGCTGGCCTTGCAGTCGAGCCAGTTGTAGGCGCCGCACAGGCCGAGGCGCTCGGGGCTGACGACACACACGTGGTCCGGCGCAAAGCTCTGGCAGAGCGTGCAGGAGTAGAACTCTTCGACCGCTTCGTCGGTCATCTCGGCGAGCCGCTGGTTGCGATAGTCGTAGGCGGCCCGGGCCTTGGCCAGCCACTCGGCGTGGAGTGCGGGCTCGGTGATGATCTTGACCTGCACCTTGTCGACGATGGCGCCAAAGTCGGCGTGGAAGCGAGCATACAAGATCTCGCCAAAGTGCTTCAGGTTAAAGCCCTTGTCGGCCGCGGCCTTGCTCAACCGGATCCAGGCGATGTCGCGCTGGCCGATATGCTGGATGCCACTGGCGCCGTTGACAAAGTAGTGGATCTGGCGCTCGAGGACCGGCTCAAAGTCCTCTTGCATCTTGCGACCGGCGACCTCGACGAGGATGCCCAGGTCCATGAAGCCGGCCTCGGGGACGTCGTCAAAGCCGGGGCCGATGATCTCGATCTTGTGGTCTTCGACCTCGTCGAGGTCGACCATGCGCAGGTATTCGAAGCAGCGCGAGTTCTTGCCGCCGAACTCGACCCGCAGGTCGGCCTTGCGCACACGCTCACCCTCAAAGGCCGAGCCGTAGGCGACGGGCACCGGCACCTCGGTGATCTTGATCTTGACACCGCGCACCTCGATCGCCTGCTGCACAAAGCGTGCCGCCTTGTCGGCGTCGGTCTCGCCTTCGATGTCGTCCCACGGCATGGAAATGACGTGCTCGTACTGGGTGATGCCGGTGGGGCGAATTTCAGGGATGACCGTGTCGGCGATGACCGGGAAGCCATAGTTGATGGCGCCGGCGGCGGTGGCGTACTTCAGGTCGTCGACCTCGCCGAGGGCGAGGGCGAAGGCAAAGACGCGGTACTTGTTGTAGAGTAGGATGTTGCGCGCCTGCCCACCCTTCATACCACCAAAGGTAAGCGCCGACCGGGTGGCAAAGCCCATGGGGTAGACGGTCGAGATGGTATCCATACCAAAGGGCACGATGTAGGTATCGTAGCCCATCTCGACGCCCTCTTCCATGAGCTGGTGGATGACACTGCGGCCGTTGACGTTGCCGGTCAGGAAGATCAGGATGTTGCGCCGCTGAAGCTGGCGCACGATCTCGACGGCAGCCTGGTTCGTCTTGGCGCAGCCGATGATGGCGGCAAAGCCGGGCATGCGGCCGTCGACGAGCTGGATACCCCAGCTTCGGAGCTGGATGTCGTCGATCGGGCCGTTGAGGTAGCCGTGCTCGCTGGGCGCGCTGGTGCCCGTCAGCTCGATGCCGGGCATTTTCTGCGGTTCGAGACCACGCATGAAGCGCATGACCATGATGCCCTCTTCGGCGAGCAGCGTCGCAACGCCGGCGTCGAGCGTCTCGCCCAGGTAGGGCAGCCAGTTTTGATTGCCGGGCGGGCTGGTGAGCAGGGTCTTGCAGTGGCTCAACACTGGCTTTAGCCCGGCGAGGGTGCTGACCTCCATCCCGGTGTAGCCGAGGACGGTGGGAAGAAAATAGGCCGTATTGGTGAACGCAACTTCTTTGTCTGCCCCAAACTCTGCGATCGCCGCATCCAGGGCCGTCTCAAACTCTTTGACGATCAGGTTGGCACCGCGCAGGGCCCGGGTGGCAATGTATCGACTCATTGATACCTTCTCCTTTTCGACATTGGGTACCGGGTATCGGCTATCGGGTATCGGGGGCGTGTACACTCCCGATGCCCGATACCCGCTCCCTGATACCTAATCACCAGAAACGTAGGCCTTGCGGCTGTACAGGTTCCGCTCCTCTGGAGGCACCGCAAAGAAGGCCTCCAGCGGCACGTCGCCACTCTGTCCAAAGCGGTTCGGGTCGTACTCGGCCAGGCCGAGCTCGGCGCGCTTTTTGTCGATGTGGTCGAGCGTCGCCTGCACCATCGCGTCGGGATCGATGATGAACTCGAGCTTGCCGCCCACCTTGGCTTCCCAGCCCTCGCTAATGAGCCGCACTACGTCTTCGCTCGCCGACACCGGGTTCTTGGTGCCAAAGATGACGTACACGCCCGAAGCGACAAAGTAGGCGCCGATCGACAAGGCCTTCTCACTCATCCACTCGGGGGCGAGGCCCACGGCCGGCAGATCGGAGATGTCGTCTCCGAGCCCGCCCTCTGTCGCCATCTGCGTGGCGACGGTGAGGATGCGCGTATTATCGACACACGAGCCGAGGTGAAGGACCGGCGGTATGCCGATCGCTTCACACACCTCGCGCAGGCCCGGCCCCGCCACGTTCATCGCCTCGGGACCGAGCAGTCCTTCCTTGGCCACCGAGATGGCGCTGCAGCCGGTCTGGACGACGAGCACGTCATTCTTGATCAACTCGCGCACGACGTGATTGTGGGTATAGTCGTGCGTGGTGCGCGCGTTGTTGCAGCCGACGACGCCGGCCACGCCACGGATGCGGCCACTGGCGATGGCGTCGTTGAGCGGCCGGAACGAGCCGCGGTAGTAGCCACCCTGCATGTAGCGCAGGTACTCGTGAGAAAAGCCGGCAACCATCGGCGCCGTAAAGTTCGGGATGTAGGTCTGCTTGTTCTGCGCGCGCTTGGGATAGTTGTCGATCGCGGCCTTGACGATCTCTTTGGCGGTCTTGAGCGCGGTCTCTTCCTCGAACTCCATATGTGTAGCGCCCTTGATCTTGGCTTTGCGCGAGGTGGTGATCAAGGTCGTGTGGAACATCTCGGCGACAGGGGCCAGCGCCTGCATGATGCACTGGATGTCGACCACCATGGCCTCGACGACGCCGGTGGCGATGGCCAGCTCCTGGCTCAAAAAGTTGCCGGCGGAACGCACACCCTGGCGCATCAAGATCTCGTTGGCCGTGCAGCAGATGCCCGTCAGGTTGATCCCCTCTGCACCCTTGCTCTTGGCGTACTCGATCATTTCGGGGTCCTGTGTCGCCATCAGGATCATGGCCGAAAGCAACGGCTCGTGGCCGTGGATGACAATGTTTACCTCGTTCTCTTCGAGGCTGCCCAGGTTCACCTCGCTGGTGAGGGGCACGGGGGTGCCAAAGAGAATATCGGTGATGTCGGTAGAGAGCATCGAGCCGCCCCAACCGTCGGCAAGCGCGGTACGCAGAGCATGATCGAGAATGTGCTCGGCGTCCTGATCGTTGCCGATGTGCGTGCGGTGCAGGGTCTCGACGACCTCCCGATCCACGCCTCGTGGCTCGATCTTGAGCTCTTTCCAGATCTGCTGACGCCTTTTCGGCGCGCGCTCCAGGTACTTGAGCGTGCCGCGCTGCTGGCCAAACTGCTGCAGCGCCTTTTCACCTACGTCGCGGGCAACGTCGTTCATGTCCCGTCCCTCGACCGGGAGGCCGAGGTGCTTTGCCACTTCGACGAGCTTGCCGACGTCGCGGACGCGATAGTCGGGGGCGTGCCCCTCGGCGACGGCAAGCAGGGCCATGGCCATGTCGCGCCCGTGGTCCGAGTGTGCTGCCGAGCCGGCTGCGATCTGGCGTGCGAGGTTGCGGGCGACGACGGTGTCGAGTGTGGCGCCGCAGATGCCGGCCGTCGTCTTGCCGACGAGGCGGCACGGGCCCATGGCGCAGATCTTGCAGCAAGCTCCCTCACTGCCGATGGGGCAGGGTTTCACCTTTTCTGCGCGATCAAAGGCCGTCTCGATACCCGCCTCGCGGGCAATGTCGAGCATCTGGGCGACGGCCGGGTCAACGGTCCTCAGTTCAGCCATTTTTCCTTCCTCTCTAACATCTGGTGGGGATCACATTTGCGCTCGACCAAGCCTGGCAACCAGGCCTAGTACTTGCGGTGGTCTCCGGACATCTCCAGGTCGCGCCTGTCCGTCTCGGTCACTCGTTCCTGGAACTGGAACCAGTCAGAACTGTCATCGATGCGCTTGGGGTGTTTGGGGATTTCGGGTGACTCGGCGACTGGGTAGCCCGCTGCGGCCAGGGTGGCGGCGAGGGCCTCGGGGGCGACGGCGGCAGGGTCGTATTTGACGAGCACATCCTTATACAAGGCACTGGCAAGAACCTCGTCGACGCCGCTCACCTCTTGCAGAGTGTCACGCACGGCCAGCACGTGGTGGTCGGCCCACATGGTGGGAATATTGAAGGTGACCTTTTCCATCCAATTACCTCCTTCGGTAAACACTGATTCGCCCAATCGAGCAGGTAACGGCTGTCATTATAGCACAAAGCCACCGCGTTGCCAACTGGGCTACCCCCTTAAGCTATAAATGCCTGTTGTAAGATGGGGAGGGCACCGGCGCCCTCCCCATCGCGAATCGTGAGCGGACCCCGAGACGATGGGAGCCCTGCAGGCCTAGAAGAGGCCGCGGACCCGTCCCGTGTCGGTGTCAATATCCACGTCGGTAAACGCCGGGCGTGTTGGCAGGCCGGGCATGGTGCGCATCGTCCCGCACAGTGGGAAGATAAAGCCCGCTCCCACGCTGGCGCGCACGTCGGTGATGGGCAGTGTCCAGCCACGCGGCGCACCCTTGAGCCGCGGATCGTGCGTAAACGACA
>DATHUZ010000719.1:0-2245 GCA_035461725.1 Anaerolineae bacterium | reverse complement strand
GCCGATGATCCAATAGCGGGCATCAGGGATCGCCTGGCGCACCTGTGCGAACCCTTCGATCGTCACGTCGAGGCCCGCCCAATCCTCGATCGAGCCGGTGTACACCAGCGTCGGCGGGTGGGGCTTTTTCTCCTGGGCGCGCGCAAAGAGCGGATAATTCACGCCGTTCGGCACGACAAACGTCTCTCGCGCACCCTGCTCGTCGCGCAGGTCGGCCAGCAGTGTTCCAACCGAGATGACCACGTCGGCCATCGAGACCGCCAGGTGCTCGCGCCACGTGATGGCTCGGCGCCAGTGACGCGGCCGGTTGAACCCCTCGAAATAGTCCCAATCATCGTACACCAGCTTGTCGACTATGCCCCGCTTCCTCAGGAGCCACGCCAGCAGTGCATTGTCGGGGTTGCCAAAGATCCCCACGTCGTATCTGCGCCGCTTCAAAGGCCCCAGGTGCAGGTATGCCCACAGGTCCTGAGCATAGGGATCGAACCGGTTCGGCAGCTTGCGCACCGTCAGCTCTGTGCCCGCACCCGTCTCGACGACGCTGGCCGGGTCCTCGGCATAGTCGCGCACCCCTTGCCGCACCTTGTCGACCACGCTCGCGTCGTGCGCGCCGTCGTACAAGGGCTTGAGCGCCACCACGTCCACCCGTGCCGCGTGCTGCTGCAAAAAGTTGATAAAGTGACGCGCCCGGTGGTTCGGCGAGCGTACCAGGTCCGATCCTCCCACGTACAGGATGTCCATTCGATCTGTCGCCCCTCTCTCCCGGCGTCAGGCGCGCGCGCCGTCTGTCCTGCCGTTCTTCACCAGCCACAGCAGTCCCGATCCGAGGCCACGCAGGCGGGCGATCGGATGTCGAAAGTACCCATGCTTGACATAGCGCGCCGCCTCGAGCGCCTCGCTGCCAAGCGACCAGAGCAGGTAGCGCACCAGTTGCCGCGTCGACGTGTTGCGCGCCATAAAGATCACACGATTGCGCGTCATAAAGTAGTGGCGCTCGGGGCTGCGCGTCGTGCTGGCCCCGCTGATGTTTCCCTTGTGCCAGATCTTGGCACCCGGGGCAAAGACGATCCGATAGCCCGCGCGGCGCACCCGTGCACACCAATCGGTCTCTTCGTAATAGAGGAAAAAGTTCGGATCATAACCCCCAACGTCCTCATACACCTCCCGGCGCACCAGCAGGTACACGTCGTCAATAAAGTCATAATCCTGCACGCGGTCGTACTGGCCCCTGTCGACCTCACCCCCCCCGACGTGATTGCCCGCCAGGATCATCGGGTCGTTGTGCCGCCCCACCGTCTGCAGCCTGTCCGGGTCCTGGTACAGGTACACCTTGCCCGATACAAACCCGATCTCCCCGTCCTGCTCGGCCACCTTCACCAGCGCCATCATGGCCGATGGGTCGATCATGGTGTCATTGTTCAGGATCAGAAAATAATCCGCCCCCTGTTGGTAGGCATACTCCAGCCCGACGTTAAAGCCGTCGGCATACCCCAGGTTTTTCCCGTTTTCGATCACTGTCACGTCGGGAAACACACGCCTGATGGCCTCCACCGACCCATCCTCGGAGCCGTTGTCTACGACGAGGACGCGATAGTGCGGATAGTCGAGCCGCCGTAGCGAGTCGAGCAGCTCCAGCGTGTCGTCCTTGCCATTCCAGTTCAGCGTGATCGCATACACCAGGGGAAAGGGCTCATCGATGGTGTTTTCCATCTCGGGCTCCACCTCGCGTCTCCCTCGGGCCGGTCCGAGTCCTCCTTGTGCGTCCAATGCCCCCGCACTGCCCGACACGTCACGCGTGTCTCTTTCGTCGATCATCACATTCCTCCACTATCTACTTCTTATGACTTGAGTGCTTGCTTCAGCAGCGTCAGATCCTCGCGCGACAGCACACGCAGCAGGTAGAGGGCACTACCATACACCACCGGCGCGATTAGCAGGATGACAGCGAACAGGTTGATCCCGGCATGCAACGAGTAGTAAACGCAGGCGGCCATCAGCCCCGCCGCGGCGGCCGCCGCCACTGCCCTCTTCCACGGCAGCGACAGCCCCAGCAGCCGGTGGCACATCACCGTGTAAAAGACAAACCCGACCACCGTGGGCAGCAGCATCGCATAGCTGGCCCCGATATAGCCGAATGGGGACACCAGCGCGAACGCCAGCGCCGCATAGACCACCGCGAACACTCCCTCTGTCGCCATGAACAGCTTTTCCCTGCCCATCGCGATCAACACGTTGCCATTCGCGT
>DATHUZ010000718.1:0-8081 GCA_035461725.1 Anaerolineae bacterium | reverse complement strand
TGACCGTTTCCCACAGGATGCCGGCGAGGATCGATGCAGGCAGGTCGAGGAGCGCCAGGACGGCGTTGTAGGTGCCATAGGCGGTGCCGCGCAGCTCGGCCGGCACGAGGTCGGCCACCATGGCCCGGGCCGTGCCATAGGCCAGGCCATAATAGACCCCATAAAGGGCATAGAGCACCCAGATGTGCCAGCCCGAACCCGCGAGGGCAAACCCGGCATAGATGGCCGCGTAGGTGAGCCAGCCACCGATGATGACACGCCGCCGGCCGACGCGATCAGACAGGGCACCGCCCGGGGTTGAGACGAGCGTGTATACCAGGTTGAACGTGATCAGCACCCCCAGGACCCCAGCCACGCTCAGGCCGCGCTCCTGCGCACGCAGCACCAGGAACGCGTCGGACGAGTTGCCGAGGTCGAACAGGCCAGAGATGAGCACAAAGATGAGAAAGGGCCGGCCCAACCCACGAAAGGAAATGACGGGGCGCTGGCGCACGCCCGCTACCGGCACGTCGCGCGCGCCGAACGCGAGCACGAGCACGCCGAGCAGCGCGGGCACCAGGCTCACCAGCACCACGGTGCGAAACGTACCGAGGTCGAGCGCCAGTGAGCCGGCCTGGAGTGACCAGACGACACCCAGCGCCACGAGCAGGCCGACGACGGCACCGCCCGTGTCGGCGGCGCGGTGAAAGCCAAAGGCCAGCCCACGCTGGCCCGCGTCGATGCTGTCGGCCACGAGGGCATCGCGCGGCGCCGTGCGCACTCCTTTGCCCAGCCTGTCGGCCCAGCGCACCGCGAGCACCGTCTGCCACGTGCTCGCCACGTAAAAGAAGGGCTTGGCGGCGGCCGACAGGCCATAACCCGCGACGGCCACCCACTTGCGCTCGCCCAGGCGGTCGGACAGCCAGCCGGAAAAGACCTTCAAGAGGCTGGCGGTGGCCTCGGCAATGCCCTCGATCAGGCCGATCAGGCCGGTGCCGACGCCGAGGACGTTGGCGAGAAAGAGGGGAATGAGGTTGATCACCATTTCGCTCGACACGTCGGTGAAAAAGCTGGTGAGGCTCGCGGCCCACACGTTGCGCGGCAGCCCGCGCCACCCTGTTTTGCGCCCGACGTTTTTTGTTGTCGCCATGTCGCACCTCTCGAGTGGTGGTTGTGCGCGCGGGGCGCGCTGACCCGAGCAAGTCGGGCCTCCGCAGTTTTGTCGCTGGTTGGCCCCGCGGAATGAGTCCGACTAGGGTCCGAGATCGGTGATGCGGACGTCGTCAAAGAGCGTCGCCCCACCCTGCGCCGCCCAGGGGTGGTAGCCCTTCAAGAAGAGCGTGATGGTCTCGCCCGTGGCGCGCACGGTGACCTGGGTGTGGACCCAGGTGTCCTCCGCCGTCTCGGTCCAGGGGTACCACGCCACCGATGGCGACTGCCACGCCTCCCCGCCGGCAAGGTCGACGCCGAGAAAGAGCTGGACCGGGGACTGGCTGCGGATATGCTTGCCCCAGGCTTCGATCTGGTAGCGATGGCCGGGGATGGTGCGCGCCGGGCGATAGATGCCCGCCTCGGCGCTGATAAAGTCGAACGTGATCTCTTGCGAGCGCTGGCCGCTGTGCACGTTTTCCAGGTTCTTGTTCTCGTTCAGGCAGCTCGAGGCTGGGGTGCCCGGCGCCACAAACGCGCTCCATCCCACCGCGACCGCCCAGCCGGGGCAGTTCTCGCCGAGGGGCGAGACGCCGGGGACAAAGCCCCCCTCCATATCCCATTCACCCCCCTGCCGGGTCGGCAGCGGCGCCTGGGCCGGAGTGGTGAGCGTGGCCGCTGGGCGGGGACGGGTTGGCGATGGGGGAGCAGTCGCCGCCTCGGTGGGCGGCGGGGACGTGAGTGTCGGCGTGGCGGTAGGTGGCACGGGCGTGCCGGTGGGCGGGATGTCGGTGTCGGTGGGCGGAAGCGGTGTGGGGCTGGGCGATGGCGACGCGGTGGGCGACAAGGTTGGCGTGAGCGTAGGCTGCGGGGTAGACGTCGGCAGAGGTGTGTGCGTGGCAGTGGCGAGCACGATGCGCGTGCCGGCCGGCGTGGGCGGTAGATCCGGCGCCGCCGGCGCGCACCCGCCGGCGATGAGCCCGACCAGCAAGGCACAGACAAGATCCAGGGCTCGATGCTTTTTGCTTTTTGTCGCTGATCCGCTTTGCAGCGCCACTCTCTCTGTCTCCGTGACGTCGCGGTACTGTCACGCGCATTATACTGCAAGGCGTCGCACAGAACAAGCGAGCGGCCGCTCAAGGGGCGGGCTGTTGCACAGTACTGTCATTGCGAGTTCATCATGGAGGTCGTAACTTGTGCAGGCGGCCCCGCGATTTGACAGGTGCGTAGAAGCGTGCTAAGCTATCCTCACTTTTGCAGAGTTTTAGGCAAGAATACACCCTTTTCCGCCACCCTTCCACGGGATGTACACAACCGTGGCGAGGGATCACCAGAGGCCAGGTCGAGGTGCGCGCGCGGGTGGGTGTTCAAATGCCGGAGAGAAGAGTGCATGGAGACCGAGTCAAATTGGCTGTCTCTTTCAGACGCGAGTGAGATGTTGGGCGTGCACCCGACCACGCTGCGCCGCTGGGCCGACGCAGGCGAGGTGCCCTGCTTTCGCACGCCAGGCGGCCACCGCCGCTTCCGGCGGAGCGACCTGGCCGCGTGGGTGGGGGATCAGCATGCCTCCATGGCGCTCACCCCTCGCTCGGATGCGCTGGTGCAGAGCGCCGTGAGTTTTACGCGGCAAGAGATGGCAGCGCACGACGTGACGGCCGAGCAGTGGTACGTGGCCTTTGAAGGCGACAACGACCGCCAGCAAATGCGCGATACGGGGCGCCGCCTCTTTGGCCTGGCGCTGCAGTACATGAGCCGCACACGCGACCACGAGCCGATCCTGTACGAGGGGCGGCGTATCGGAAGTTTTTACGGCGAGCAGTCGGCCCGGCACGGCATGTCGCTGGTCGACACGGTACGTGCCCTCTTTTTCTTTCGTGAATCGCTGATGCGCGCGGCGCGTCCCGGGCAAGCGAGCTTTGGACAGTACGATGCGGAGGACGTGCGCATCCACCGCCAGCTCCGCCACTTTCTCGACGAGGTGATGTACGCCTGCCTGGCCAGCTATGAAGAGACGTGCCGCCACCTGCCGCTGCTGGGGACGCCCTCGTGACGGGTTACCCCATTACCCTCGTCGGGCTCGAAGCAGCGGGTGTCGTGGTCATTGGTGGGGGGAACGTGGCGGCGCGCAAGGTGGAGGCCTTGTGCGAGGCGGGCGCGAGGCCGGTTGTCATCAGCCCGGTGCTGTGTGAGACCCTGAAACGGCTGGCCGATCAGGAAGAGATCGACGTCATCCTGCGCCCTTATGAGCGCGGCGATCTACGCGGCGCGCGGTTGGTAGTGGCGGCCACCGACGACGAGGGGACGAACGAGGCGGTGTGGCGCGAGGCGCAGGCCACGGGCTGCCTGGTGAACGTCGTCGACGACCCGGCCCGCTGCAACTTTTACGTGCCGGCGACCGTGCGGCGGGGCGCGCTCACGCTGAGCGTGTCGACCGGTGGACAGAGCCCACTGCTGGCAGGGCGCATCCGGCGGGAGCTCGAATCGTGCTTCGACGAGGCGTACGAGCCGTACGTGGCACTGCTCGGCGAGCTGCGGTCGCTGGTGCAGGAGCGGGTGCCCGATCCGGCGCGGCGCAGGGCGCTGTGGCAGGCGCTGCTCGATTCGGACGTGCTCGAGCTATTCCGTGCCGGTGACGCGGCGGGCGCTCGCGAGCGAGCAGATACCATCGTGCGCCGCTATCTTTAGATCTGGGAGGTCTCGGACACATTATGCACGTTCTCCAGATCGGCCTCAGCCACCAAACGGCACCGGTGGAAGTGCGCGAGCGGCTCGCCCTGCCCGAAGCCGCGCTGCCCGGGGCCCTGCAGCGGATGTGCAGCGACAACGGCTGCGGCCCCGGCTATGCGCTCGAGGGTGCCGTGCTGTCCACGTGTAACCGGCTGGAGCTGTACGCCGTGGCCGAGTGCGTGGACGACGGCCACGAGGGGCTGTGCCGCTACCTGGCCGACGTCTCGAGCGTGGCGCGTGCAGAGTTTGGCCCGCACCTGGTGGTGCGCAGCGACAGAGAGGCGGTGAGCCACCTGTGCCGCGTGGCGTGTGGCCTCGACTCGATGATCCTGGGGGAGGCGCAGATCCAGGGCCAGGTGGCGCACGCCTACGAGCTGGCACTGGCACACGGCAGCGCCGGGCCGATCGTCAATGCCCTCTTTCGCACCGCACTGCAGGCGGGCAAGCGCGCGCGGACCGAGACCGCCATCGGCGAGCACGCCACATCGATCAGCCACGTGGCCGTGGAGCTGGCGTCGCAGATTTTCGACGACCTGTCGACCAAGACGGCGCTGCTGGTCGGTGCCGGCGAGATGGCCGAGCTGGCGGCCAAGAACCTGATCGACAATGGCGTGGGCCAGTTGCTGGTGGTGAACCGGAGTGCGGGACGCGCCGCGGGCCTGGCGAAAACGTTCGGCGGTGAGGCGCTCGGGTGGGAGCAGCTCACCCAGGCACTGTGGCGGTCTGACATTGTGCTGACATCCACCGCCGCGCCGCACGCCATCCTGCGTGCCGATACGGTGGGCGCGGCCATGCGCATGCGCCGCGGCCGGCCGCTCTTTATCATCGACATCGCCGTCCCGCGCGACGTCGAGGCGGAAGTGGGCAACCTGAATAACGTGTTTCTGTACGACATCGACGACCTGCAGCAGGTGGTGGCGGCCAACCTGGCGCAGCGGCAGCGGCAGGTGCCACACGTGCAGGCGATCGTCGACGAGGAAGTGGCCGCCTTCGAGGCGTGGTTTCGCGCGCGCGACGTGGTGCCGACGATCGTCGATCTGCGCCGGCACATGGATGGCATTCGTGAGACAGAGGTAGAGTGGGCGCTGGGCAAGCTCGATCGCCTGTCAGAGCAGGAGCGGAGCGTCGTGCTGGCCCTGAGCCAGAGGCTGGTGAACAAGATCCTCCACCAGCCGACCGTGCGCCTAAAGTCCCACGCCACCGGGCGCGACGCGTACCGCTACACCGACGCCGTGCGCGACCTGTTTGGGATCGACTCCGATCCTGATTGTAACGGGGGGCAGACATGATCAACGTCGCTCTGTTCTTGCTGGCGGCCCTTGGTTACGCCGTCAGCACCGTGGCCCACGCCTACTGCTGGATGGACCGCACACCGGCAGTCTCGGTCCAGTCGCTGGCCACTTCTCACGGCGGGCAAACGACGGGGGTCCGGGCTAGCAGCTCACGCTGCAGCCTGGCGGCGCAGCCCGCGCTGGTAGCGGCGGTGGTGCTTCATGGTGCCGCCATCGCCCTGCGCTGGATCGAAGCCGGCTACCCACCCTTTGCCAACGCGTTCGAGGCGCTCTCCTTCTACGCCTGGGGACTGGCGCTCATCTACCTGTGCGTGGGCTCTCTGCGCCGCCAGGCGGTACTGGGCACGTTCGTCACACCGCTGGCCTTGACCAGTATCCTGGTCGCATCGGTGCTGCCGAAAAAGATCGAGCCGCTGGTGCCCGTGCTGCAAAGCCACTGGCTGCCGATCCACGTGGGCGTATCGCTGGCGGCCTATGCCTTCTTTACGCTGGCCTTTGTCGCCGCCACCGCCTACCTCCTCCAGCTTCACTCGATCCGCCAGCCGGGCAGATGGCGGTGGGCGCGCCGCCTGCCGCCGCTGGAGGCGCTGGAGCAGATCCAGCGGCGCACCGCCGTCGCCGGGCTGGTGTTGATGACCGGTGCCCTGCTGAGTGGCTCACTCTGGTCGGAAAAGGCGTGGGGCGTAGTGTGGCCGTGGGAGCCACAGCAGGTGGCCGCGCTCGTCACCTGGCTCATATACGCGGCCTACTTTTACGCGCGCCACAACGCCGGCTGGCATGACAGGCGGGGCGCGTGGCTGCTGGTGGGCGGCTTTATCTCGGTGATCGTCACCTTTGTCGGTGCCGACCTGCTGATGCCCGGCAGCCGCCACAGCTTTCTCTTTGGATGATAAAAATGTCAAGGCTTGTCGTCGGAACACGGGCCAGCGCGCTGGCCCTATGGCAAACGGGATACGTGATCGACCAACTGTGCGCCACGAGGCACACCCTTGAGGTCGAGGTCAAGACGATCAAGACGCAGGGTGACAAGGTGCAGGACGTGGCGCTGTCGCGCGTCGGCGGGAAGGGGCTCTTTGTCAAAGAGATCGAGGAGGCACTGCTGTCGCGGAAAATCGACCTGGCGGTGCACAGCCTGAAGGACATGCCGACGGTTCAGCCGGCGGGGCTCGTGCTGGCGGCGATCCTCGAGCGCGGCGATCCACGCGACGCCCTCGTGCTCTATGAAGGGGAGGGCGACCTCTACACGCTGCCTGCCGGAGCGCGCGTGGGCACCAGCAGTCTACGTCGCCGTGCCCAGCTCCTGGCGGCCCGGCCCGACCTGGACGTGGTGGACCTGCGGGGCAACGTCGACACGCGGCTGCGCAAGGTGCGTGAGGGTGAGTACGACGCCGCGGTGCTGGCCGCCGCCGGGCTGGAGCGGCTGGGCCATGGCATGGCCATCAGCCAACACCTGCCGGTGGAGGTGATGATGCCCGCGGTGGGGCAGGGCGCGTTGTGCGTCGAGGTGCGGGCGGACGACGTCCAGACACGTGAGTGGGTTGGATGCCTCGACCACACGCCCACGCGCCAGGCCACCGACGCCGAGCGGGCGTTGCTGCGGTGGCTGGAGGGCGGGTGCCAGGTGCCGGTGGGCGCCTACGGGCGGGTGATAGATGCAGAGCTGCACCTGCGTGGATTGGTGGCCGCGGTGGATGGAGACCGTGTCGTGCGCGATGCGATCTCGGGCCCGGCACGGGAGGCGGAGCGCCTTGGCTTTGAGCTGGCGGAGCGTTTGTTGGAAGCGGGCGCCAGGGAAATCCTGGCCGAGGTGCGGCGCGCCGCGGGCGGATAGTATGCTAGCGAGGAATAGGTGGCTTGAGTAGAAATAGAATTGGTTTTGTGTCACTGGTCGGCGCGGGGCCGGGCGATCCGGGCCTGCTTACCCTGCGCGGTGCCGAGGCGCTGTCGGAGGCCGACGTCGTCGTGTACGATTACCTGGCGAACCCGGTTCTCCTGGAGCACGCGCCAAAGGATGCCGAGCGGATCTATGTGGGGAAAAAGGCGGGCAGCCACACGCGGACGCAGGACGAGATCAATGCCCTGCTGGTGGAGCAGGCACGCAGTGGCAGGCGCGTGGTCCGGCTGAAAGGGGGCGACCCGTTCGTGTTTGGGCGCGGGGGAGAAGAGGCGCTGGCGCTGGTGGAAGCAGGGATCGCGTTCGAGGTGGTGCCGGGTGTGAGCAGCGCGGTGGCGGCTCCGGCCTACGCCGGCATCCCGGTTACGCATCGTGGACTGTCGACCAGTTTCGCGGTGATCACGGGGCACGAGGACCCGCAGAAGAAAGCGCTGGGCATCAACTGGCCGCACCTGGCCCACGGCGTCGACACGCTGATCTTTTTGATGGGCGTCGGCAACCTGCCCGAGATCGTGGCCCAGCTCGTGGCGCACGGCCGGCCCGCGGACACGCCGGCTGCCCTGGTGCGATGGGGCACGCGGCCGGAGCAAGAGACGGTGAGCGGCACGCTGGCGGACATTGTCGAGCGCGCGCGCGCCGCCGGACTAAAGCCGCCGGCGGTCACCGTCGTGGGCGAGGTCGCCGGTCTGCGCGAGCAACTGCGTTGGTTCGAGGCGCGGCCACTCTTTGGCCAGCGCGTCCTCGTCACGCGCACCAGGCAGCAGGCAAGCGTGCTCTCCAGGCGCCTGCGCGCCCTCGGCGCCGACCCCGTCGATCTGCCCACGATCGAAATCGCCCCACCGGCCGACTGGGCGCCATTCGATCGCGCCATCGCCGAGCTGCCGGCGCCTGGCTTTGACTGGATCGTCTTTACCAGCGCCAACGGGGTAGACGCCTTTTTCGAGCGGCTGGCGTGGGCCGGGCGCGATGCGCGCGCGCTGGCCGGCGCGCGGTTGGCAGCCATCGGCCCGACCACCGCGGCGGCGCTGGCCCTGCACGGC
>DATHUZ010000717.1:0-8212 GCA_035461725.1 Anaerolineae bacterium | reverse complement strand
ACCAGCTCGGTCTGGCCGTTGCCCTGAACGCCGGCCACGCCGAGCACTTCGCCGGCGCGCACCGACACGGATACTCCACGCAGCGCGGGATGCAGGCGCTGATCGAGAGCGCTCAGGTTCTCGACCTCGAGCACCACTTCGCCCGGACTGGCCGGCCCCTTTTCGACGACGAGCGTGACCTCACGGCCGACCATCATCTCGGCCAGCTCCTGCTCGGAGGTTTCAGCCGGTGTGGTCTGGCCGGTGACGCGCCCATTGCGCAGCACGACGATACGGTCGGCAATGGCCAGGACCTCTTTGAGCTTGTGCGTGATAAAGATGATCGACTTGCCCTGGGCTGTAAGGCTGTGCATGATCTCGAACAACTCGTCGGTCTCTTGCGGCGTGAGCACAGCCGTGGGTTCATCGAGGATGAGGATTTGCGCCTCGCGGTAGAGCGTCTTGATGATCTCCACACGCTGCTGAATGCCCACAGGCAGATCGGCAGTGAGCGCATCGGGATCCACCGCCAGGCCGTACTGAGAAGAAAGTGCACGAATGCGGCGCGCAGCGACACGGCGGTCGAGGGCCGTGCCGATGACACGCATGGCCGGATAAGACAGCGCGGCAAAGAGGATGCCCAGGGTGATGACCAGCACGATTCGATCGACGGCGCCCAGGTAGTAGGTAATGGCAGCCGCGGCGCCGGCGGCAGCGACGGCAACGAGAGGAAAGTAGAGGAGAAACTTGAGCCGGCGACTGAGCAAACCGAGGACCAGAAAGAGGCCATAGATGCCCGCGGTGGCAGCGGCGCCGGCGGCAACGGCGGCCAGGATGTCGCCGAACGTTTCGAAGGCAAACAATCCGCCTATCAAAAAGAGCAGGGCGCCGACCGCCGCCGATACGGCCAGGGCAACCCACGAGAAGGAAAAGCGTGTCGGTTCCGTGCCCATGACGATATTCTCGGCAACCGTAAACACCGGCACCAACTGAAAGTGTTGGTGCACCATGCCGATGCCGAGCTCAATGGCGTCGTTCGGGTCGTCGATCTCGACAGGCGCCCCGCGGACCTCTATTCGCCCCTCGTCAGGGGTGTAAAGGCCGTAGAGGATGTTCATCAGGGTGCTTTTGCCGGCACCATTCTCACCCAGGAAAGCCAGGATCTCGCCCTCTTGCAGAGAAAAGCTGACGCGAT
This sequence comes from Anaerolineae bacterium, assembly GCA_035461725.1. Classification (GTDB taxonomy): domain Bacteria; phylum Chloroflexota; class Anaerolineae; order JAAYZQ01; family JAAYZQ01; genus JAFGIA01. The sequence continues at coordinate 7,038 of DATHUZ010000717.1, read as the reverse complement.
CGTTGGCCAGAACGCCTGGAAAGCGTTTGGTGACGTCGTGCACCTCCAGAATTGGGGCCATCGTCGCTCCCTGTATTGTTTTGCATCAAGGGTGGTGCCGAGTGCATCCCGGGAACCCGGGTGTGCCCGGCACCACCCAATCTGTTGCTCTACTCCCCGGCGGGTCTACCAGCCGGTGTCGATCTCGCCGGCGATGATGCCTTCGATGATGGCTTGCACTTCGGCGTCGAGCTCGGCGGGGATCTCGTCTTCAAAGTCGTGGTAGGGTGCCAGGCCCACGCCGCCATTCTCCAGTGTGCCGACGTACACACCGCCACCCGGGAACTCGCCGTTCTGCGTCTCTTCGACCACGGTGAACACCGCGTTGTCCAGGCGCTTCATGCACGACGTGATCAGGATGTCCTTCTCGTTCGGCAGCGTGTTGTACTGGTCGACGTCCACGCCGACACCCCACTTGCCATTCTCCTTCGCCGCGGCGATGCCACCGTTGCCGGTCTTGCCGCCCACGCCAAAGATGACATCCACTCCCTCGTCGATCAACGACTGGCCCTGGATCTTGCCATCGTCCGGCGCCTCAAAGTCGCCGACGTACACGCCCTTCACCTGGACGTCCGTCCCCTTCTGCTCGTTATAGTACGCCGCTCCCGCCTCGTACGCTACGATGAACTGCTCCACCGGCGGAATCTGCATGCCTGCCACGTAGCCGATCTGCGGATCGTCCGGGTCCTGCAGCACGGCCCAGCCGGCAGCCAGGTAGCCAATGGGGAAAGCCGCCTCGTCGACGTTGAACACGATGCCCGCCACGTTCGGGATCGGCGGGTCGTAGGCATAGTCGATGATGGCGAACTTGGTGTCCGGATACTCGACCGCCATCTTGGCCGTCGCGTCGCCCAGCAGGAAGCCGACGGTGATGATCATGTCGTAATCCTGTTCGGCGAACTCGGTGATGTTGCGCTCATAGTCGGCCTGGGCCTGGCTCTCGATGAACTGCGTCTGGACACCCAGCTCTGCCTGGGCACGCTCCAGGCCGGCCCAGGTGTTCTCGTTAAAGCTGGCGTCGTCGATACCACCCACGTCAGATACCATGCCAACCTGCAAGGCCTCGACGGATGGCTCGGTGGGCTGGACAACGGGCGCCTCGGTAGGCTCGACCACCGGCGCCGCGGTAGGCTCAACCGCCGGCGCCTCGGTAGGCTCAACCACCGGCGCGGCGGTGGGCTCGGGCGCCTCGGTCGGTCCACAGCCGGCCAGGACCATGGACAGAACTACGAGCATCGTCAGAACTGAAAACATCCACTTGCGCATTGTTCTCCTCCTCTTGCTTTCATAGCTTCAAACGTTGCGAATAGATTGCACGGGGTTGTTCTATAGAGAATTGAGCCGATAGACGCCTCCTTCCCTTCGCTGCGAACTTGGGCACAGCCCAACTTGTTGCATTATACCTCAAGTCGCAGGGTTTGACAAAACGGCATGTGGGACAAGTGATAAACTGACGTGAGCGAATGTGCAAGCTCTCGATGGTAGGCAGAGCGTGGAGCTGCCTAGAGTGGGGGAAGGTCGTTTGTCAGGTCGTCGTCAAAGCCGTCGTCGTCCACGCCTCTGTCGAGCACGTCGCGCGAGGAGCTGCCGCCAGAGGCGGGTGCGACGATGCCCTGGCGCTCCATCGTCTCGATCAGCCGGGCGGCACGCGAATAGCCGATCCGAAGGCGACGCTGGAGCATCGAGATGGAAGCACGCTCGTGGTCACGGACGAGCGCGATCGCCTTGGGGAGCAGGTCATCTTCCTGCCCGGCTGCGACCTCAGATTGCTCGATCTCGGCCCACATCGGCTGCTGCACCACAGCCTGGGCCGGCACCGGCTCGGTCGCGCCACGGACGCCTTTCCAGAAGCGGACGAGGGCCGACAGCTCATTGTCGGACACGTAACATCCTTGCAAGCGGGCCAGCTTGCTGGAATCAGGGGCCATAAAGAGCATGTCGCCGCGGCCGAGGAGCTTGTCGGCACCGACGGTGTCGATGATGACACGCGAGTCGACCTGGCTGGTGACGGCAAAGCTGATGCGTGCGGGAAAGTTGGCCTTGATCAGGCCGGTGACGACGTCGACACTCGGGCGCTGGGTGGCGATGACGAGGTGGATGCCGGTGGCACGCGCCATCTGGGCGATGCGGCAGATAGAGCGCTCCACTTCGTCGGGCGCAACCATCATCAGATCGGCCAGCTCGTCGATGATGACGACGATGTACGGGAGCGGTTTTTCGCCTTTCGCGACCAGCGCCTGGTTATAGGCTTCGACATTGCGTGCGCGTGCACGGTTAAAAGTCTTGTAGCGGTTGTCCATTTCGCGCGTGGCCCAGTTCAGCACGCCGACGACGCGCTCCAGCTCGATCACCACCGGGGCACGCAGGTGCGGGATGCCGTTATAGGCGGTAAGCTCTACCATTTTGGGGTCGATCATGATGAACTGCACCTGGTCGGGGGTGCGCGTGCACAGCAGAGAGGCGATGATGGCGTTGACGCACACGCTCTTGCCCGAGCCGGTGGCACCGGCGATCAGCAGGTGAGGCATGGTCGCCAGGTCGGTGGCGATGGGCGTGCCCGCCACGTCCTGGCCCAGGGCAATGGGCAGCGGCCCCTTGATGCCGCGAAAGGCGTCGCTCTCGAGCACGGTGCGCAGCGCGACCAGGGCGATTTCCTGGTTGGGCACCTCGATCCCGACGATGGAGCGGCCGGGCACGGGCGCCTCGATGCGAATGGGCGAAGCGGCGAGGGCCAGCGCCAGGTCGTTGGACAGGTTGGCGATCTTGCTGACCTTGATCTTGGCCCTGGTCACGCGCCCGCTGCGCATTCGCTTCTCGATGTAACCCGGCTCGACGCCGAACTGCGTGACGGTCGGCCCCTGGTTAACTTCGACCACCTTGGCAGGGACGGCAAAGCTGTTGAGCGTGTCCTCGATGATGCGCACCCGCTCGCGGATCTCGGTCTGGCTCAGCTCCTGCTCGGCGGCTTCGATGAGGATGTCGTCGATGGGTGGCAGGCGCCACACCTGATCGCCACCGATGACGCGCGGAAAGATAGCGCCCTGCGGCCGCGTCTGGGCAAGGGCCGCGTGTGGCCCCGGCTGGAGGGCTGTTCCATTGGCGGGCAGAGACGGCTGCGCCCGCGGTGCTGGCTCGTCGGGGGCCGGCAACACGGGCTGGGCGTTGCGATTAATACGCACCCCGGGCAGCGCCTCGCGGTGACGCAGGCGGGCCCAGGCACCGGCCAGGATGGCCCACATCTCGCCCAGCGACATGCCGAGCAGCATCATCAAGCTGACGATCGAAAGAGTGACGAGGACAATGACAGCGGCCGGAGTTCCCAGGCCAGAGATGAGCAGGTGGCTGATGGCGTAGCCGAGGTAGCCGCCCCCCTCTCCGGCAGCAGCCAACGCCTCGGGATCCTCACCCGCGGCGATGAGATGGGTGAGCGCCAGGCCAAGAAGAAAGAGCAAGAGAGCACCCCAGGGCTTCTCACGCTCGATCTGGAGCTCGCGGCCCAGGCCGACAAAGATGAGCCAGAGACCCACGCCGCCAAAACCGATGGGTACAAGCCACACACCCCAGCCGACGCCCATCTGCAGCAGAGACACCCACGCCTCCATCAGAGCGCCGCGCTCTACGGGGACGAGGCTGAGCAGGGTGAGCAGGGCCATCATCAGCAGCAGGATGCCAATGATCTCCGGGTGGAAAGAGACACCCATCTGGAGCCCACTCGGTTTCTTTTTCGTGCGTCTTTTGGTCATTTGATAGTTCTTTCCCGGCGCCATTATACACCCGTTCCCGCGCTAGCGCAAATGTTCTACGCCCTCGTTCGGCTGAAATATTTCTGTCAGCTCGCGCGCGCAGGCCGGGTCGACGAGGGCAACGATGCGATCGCCGGCGCGCAGGCGGGTGTCGCCGTGGAGGAGGATCACCTTGTTGCCACGCCGGGCTGTTGTCAACAGGCATTGGTCGGGCAGCGGCAGCTCGCGCACCCGCTTGCCGGCCTGCGGCGAGCGGGGGCCCACCAGGACCTCGACGAACTCGGTGCCTGTCAGGCGGCCGAGGCGCAGCCTATCGGCGCGCTCCTGGAGATCGAGCCGGCGGCCGATGCCAACCTGGTAGGCACGCACGATGTCCTGGCGGCGGATGACACCGAGCAATTTACCTGGATTGGCACGGTCGACGACGGGCAGCCGGCCAACGTCGCGCGTGCCAAGGCGCTTGAGCGCAACCCACATCGGCTCGTCGGCATAGACGGTGAGCACCGCTCGGGTGGTGATGTCACGCACGAGGCGGCCCGCCAGGTCGTCTCGTTCCCTGGCGCGCGCCAGGTCCTGGAGGGTCACGATGCCGAACAGGTTGCCCGCCTCGTCAAGAACGGGAAAGCCGTGGTGATGCGTCTCGTTAAAGACACGCTCCAGCTTCTCCAGGCTCATATCGGCGGGCACGGTATCGACGTCGGTGGTCATGGCCTCGCTCACGAGCACGCCCTGCATGACGTCAATGTCGCGCCCGCGCTCCAGGCGTACACCGCGCCGGGTGAGCTTTAACGTATAGATCGACTCGTGGCTCAGGTGCTGCGCGAAAATGGTGCTGACCACAGTGGCCAGCATCAGGGGGAGGATGATCCGATAGTCGTCGGTCATTTCAAACAGGATGAGAACGGCCGTAATCGGGGCGCGGCTGGCACCGGCAAAGACAGCAGCCATGCCGACCAGGGCATAGGCCCCAGAAGAGACCGCGGTGACGGTGGGAAAGAGTGCATGAGCGACCTTGCCAAACGCGCCACCAAACATGGAGCCGATAAAAAGGGAAGGGGCAAAGACTCCACCCGAGCCACCCGACCCGATGGTGAGCGAGGTGGCGAGAATCTTGATGCCGGCCAGGGCCAGGAGCACGAGAACCGTGCCCTTGCCCATGAGCACCCACTCCATCGCATCATAGCCCACACCGTAAAAGGCGACGGGGCTGCCCGGCACGCCGAGGCCGGCGGCGGTGTTGGCCCGGAAAAAGAGCCAGCCGCTGAGACCAAGCAGCAAACCGCCGACAGGCGTCTTGATGTATTCCGGGAAACCACGCCAGGCATCAAACAGATCCTCGAACCAGTAGAGGGTTCGAGTAAAGGCGACGGCGACCAGGGCGGCCAACAGGCCCAAAGCCGCGTAGAGAAGCAGCTCCCAGGGGCTGACGAGCTCGTAGGCGGGCACGAGAAAGGCGGGCAAGTCGCCAAAGGCGACACGGCCCACGACGCTGGCGGTCACAGACGCAATGACGACGGTAGAAAAGTAGCGGACACTGAACTCGCCCAGGATGACCTCGAGGCTAAAGATGACGCCGGCGATGGGTGCATTAAAGGTGGCGGCAATCCCTGCCGCAGCACCGCACGCGACCAGGTTGCGGATACGCTCGTCGGACATGTGCAGGATCTGGCCTACCGTGGATCCAATGGCCGAGCCGATCTGCACGATCGGCCCCTCACGGCCAACAGATCCACCGGAGCCGATGCTGATCGACGACGCGAGCGACTTGACAATGACGACGATGGGGCGGATGCGCCCCCCACGCAAGGCAACGGCCTCCATCACTTCGGGCACGCCGTGCCCCTTGGCCTCGCGTGCGAAAAAATAGATGAGGGGTCCGACCACCAGGCCGCCGAGCGTCGGGGCCAGGATCAAGGCGCCGGACCCGAGGGCCGGGATCGCGGTGGGCAGGGTGTCAAAGAGAAGCCCGTGGACACCGTCGATGAGCCAGCGAAAGATGATGGCGCCAATGCCGGCACCGAGGCCGACGATGATTGCGGTGCCCATGAGCACCACCGCCTCGGGAGGTTGATAGCGGTCGAGCAGCGGTCCCAGCCGGCGGGCCAGGCGGCTGCGGATGGGGCGCGACGATGGCATGACGTCCGCGTTTGTGTCCATGATGATGTTCTGCCTCCAGCATCCTGGATTTTGAGCGTGTTATTCTAGCACGATTGGGGCGAAATGCAACAAGGACACGCGGGTGTGTCGAGCACGTCGCGCAGGTAACGCACCTTCCGGGTTGCGAAGGGGCACAATCCTGAGGATTGTGGCACATGGTGCGAGCCGGAGGGGCTACTCGATGCGGCGGGCGGCGCGCCAGAAGGCGGCGGCCCAGGTGACGAGCGCGAGAAGCACCAAGACGAGGGCATTGGGCCAGAGTGCTTCCAGACCGGCCCCCTTGAGCGTAATGCCGCGTACGATCACCAGGTAGTGCTGGAGTGGGAAAAAGCGAGCAGCCACCTGCAGTGCGGGAGGCATGTTTTCCAGTGGAACCATGAACCCGGAGAATGTAATTTCGACCATGGCCTGGATAAAGACAAAGAGGATCGCCTGCTGCTGGGTGCGCGACAGGGCCGAGATGACGACCCCCCAGCCGACGACGGCGACGAGAAAGAGAAAGGTGAGAAGCAAGAGTAGCGACAGAGAGCCTGCCATGGGCACGCCAAACAGGATCCGGGCGATGGTCCACATGACCAAAAAGTTGAGGCTGCCGATGGCAACAGCCGGGAGTCCCTTGCCCAGCGTCAGCTCAAAACGGCGCAGAGGGGTGACCATGAGCTGCTCGAGCGTACCGAGCTCCCGCTCGCGCGCCAGGCCAAGCGCCGCGACAGCGAGCGCGATCTGGTAGGTGATGAACCCTACCTGGGCAGGCACCGAGTAGTTGCGAAAGTCGAGGGTGGGGTTGAAGCGCAGGTTGGTGCGAAAGTCGATGAACTCGGGCACCACCAGGCCATAGCCGGTCGCAACCGCGGAAGAGAACTGGGCCAGGACGGTGTTTGCGCCGCCGATGGCGATCGAGGCGGCGACGGTGTTGGTGGCGTCGGCGATGACCTGCACGGTGGCCCCCTGGCTGGAGGGCATAGCCAGGCGACTGACGTCGCGTGCAAAGCCGGCAGGGATGATGACGGCGAGGCGCACCGACCCCCCGTCGAGGAGGCGACGCACGTCGTCGTTCGAGTCGACATAGTAGCGGACGCGCAGCGCCTCGCTGTTGTCG